>CAYQYM010000125.1:0-6925 GCA_964421715.1 uncultured Acidipila sp. | reverse complement strand
TCGTATTACGGTTCACTACTGAGCTTGTGCTGGGCACGGAGATGGTGCCGCGCGCATTTCGCACCTGGAAAAATCCGGCCGCCGGTGGCATCTGTCCCAAGTGAAGGTGATACGCCGCGGTGCCTTCAGTCTCAAGCGAAGAACGAGGCAGCGGCAGCAGCGCGGTGTCGGCGGGAGGCACGGGGACCGGCTGGTCCAGCTTTGAGTCGAGCACGTAGACCGTGGTGTCTTCAAAGATCGGCGCGACGGAGAAATTCGACAGCAGGCTTAGCTCCGGCGTCACGCGCACGCCTTCGTTGCCGCTTGTCACCAGCAGCGACTGCTGCGCCGTCTGGTCGTCGCCGGCAGCATTTGCCGCTTGGGCAAAGGCCGTAAGCGCGAGCGTGTTCTGGTGCTCCTGCTGATAGAGGCTGGCTTGCGCGAGCAGCACCTGATAGTCCGGCTCATCGGTCGTGCTCTTTAACGCGGAGAGCTCCGCGGAGGCGCGCCGCGTGTCTCCCAGCGCGAGATAGTTGTTGGCCAGGCCCAGGCGAACGGCCGTGTCAGGCGCTCCCGCCTGCTTCGCCCGGCCGAGATAGTTCTGCGAAAGCTGATAGTCGTGCAGTCCGCGAAAGACATCCGCCGCCGCAATCAGCTGCTCACCTGTCGGTTGCGCCGTCACCCCGGCGTCGCCTTCCATTTGCGCCAGCGCAATCTGCCGTTCCGCATCCTCCTGCTCGCCGCGTTGCGCCATGAGTTGTGCAATGGCCAGCCGCACGGTCACGCGGTCACTCTCTGGCGCAATCAGAGCCTGGCGGAAGCGCTCCATCGCTGCCTTCTGGTCGCCGAGCGTGTTCAGCGCCTCACCGGTCGCTACGTAGACGGCGCTCTGCGATGAGGGGGTGCCCTTGGCACCGGCGGGCAGCAGCTTTGCGCGCTGTTCCGCCAGATCGACGTAGCGCAGCGTCTGGTCGCGCTCGTTTAGCTGCGCATACGATCGAGCCAGCAACGCATACACATTCGCGTCGCCTGGCGAGAGCCTTTCAGCCTGCTTCAGCGAGTTCACTGCTTCCTGGTAGCGGCGCTCGGAGTAAAGCGTGCTGCCCAGTCCGTAGTAGAGGGTGCCGTCATCCGGCGTGAGCCTGATCGCCGCGCGATACTCCCCGGCTGCCTTTGCCAGCATGCCCTCGCGTCCATACGCCGTTGCGCGAATCAGGTGAATCAGCTTCGACTCGCCCATGAGCTGCTGCGCCAGGTCCGCGTGGTGCAGCGCTGCCTGCGGTTTGTGCAGGTCAAGATCCGCATAGGCCAGGCCTAGGTGCGCTTCACCATCGCCCGGCTCACGCTTCAGCGCCGCTTCAAAATCAGCCGCGGCCTCCTTCGGCCTGTGCAGATCGTTGTAGACAAAGCCGCGATTCACATACGCGGTCACAATCGACGGATCGCGTTCGAGCGCCTCGGTAAAATCTTTCTCGGCCAGCTCAGGCTGGCGCTGCGCCTTGTGTACGTAACCCGAGAGCAGCGGCAGGTCCGGCTCCTTCGGCATACGGCCCGTGTACTCGCCGGTCAACTGCAGCAGCTCGTCATACCGCTGGAGGTGCAGCAGATCATACCCCAGGTAGACGACCACGTCGCGGTCTTCTGGTAACTGCTGGATGGCGCGCTGTCCGATCGCGGCAGACGCCAGGTAGTCTCCCTTGAAGCTGAGGTAGCGCTCTTTCTCGCGCAGCACCGTCGGCTCCTGGTCCATGGCCTCTGTCGCGTGCGCATACCACTCGCCGGCGCGCGCAATGTTGTGCGCTTCGATTGCGGCATTCATGCCGCCTGCCACCACCAATGCATTTTGCGGTGCCAAGGCGTACGCCTTCTCATAAGAGGCGTCAGCCTTCTTGAGTTCGCGTTTTGCGGTGTAGAGATCTCCCAGCGCTAAATAGGGCACATAAAGTCCAGGATGGGTACGCGCCAGCCGCAGAAAATATTTTTCCGCATCCTGATCGCGCCCGGCAGCGCGTGAGGCATAGCCCAGCGACGTCAGCGCAAAACGATCGTCCGGCGCGACCGCGAGCACGCGCTTGTAGGCGGCGATTGCATCTTCCGGCTTGCCCAACTTCATCAGCAGGTCGCCATCGAGCTGCAGGTTGTTCTTATCGCGCGGGCGCAGGGCTACCGCTTCGTCGATGTCTTTCAGTGCGCTCTCCGGCTGCCCCGCATTCATCTTTACCAGGGCGCGCAGCCGCAGAAAGTCCGGCCGTCCAGGGCCCTGCACATTGATTGCGCCAATCTGCTGCTCGGCGATCGTCAACTGCCGCGCGGCATCGGCCTCGCTGCGCAGACCACGGTAGAGCTGCACCAGGTCCATGTGCAGTTGAATGCCGTAAAGGGGTCCCTCCACCGGTGCGTCCGGCAGGTGCGCAATCGCGGCCTGGTACTCCTTTACGGCGTCCTCGTTGCGCTCCTCGATCTGGGCGATCTCGCCGCGGACTGCGTGCAGGCGGTAGTAGTCCGGGTCGATCGTCGCAGCGCGCGCGAGAAAAGGAGCGGCCCGGTTTACAGCTCCCGCGGCCACCTGCGCCTGGGCTGCGGAGACCTGCAGGCCCATGTCCTTCGGCAGCGCCGTGGCGGCCAACGCGTAAGTCTTTGCCGCATCGTCAAGTCTGCCGTCCAGTTGATAGGTGTAGGCCAGCTCCGCTATCACATCCGGCCGCGGACGCTTAATGGACTCGAGTGCTTTCACCGCCAGGGGATAGTTGCCCACCTCGCGATAGTAAGCAGCCAGCGAACGCTGCACGTCCGGGTCGTCCGGTGAGCGGTGCCTTGCCATCTCGAGGTAGCGGCTGGCCTGGTCCAACTGACCCAGGTGCTCGTAGCAGAGCGCGATCAGCAGCTCAGACCGCGCACCCGGCGCAAGGCGCTCGGCGCGCTGCAGCCATTCCAGCGCAGAGGTGTAGTCGCCGGCGCGCAGGTAAAGATTGCCCAGCACCAGGGCATCGTCTTTGCGCCGCGGGTCTACGGCCAGCACCTGCTTGAGCAGGCCCTCGGCGTCCGCAGTGCGGCCCATCATGCTGTAGGTCTGCGCCAGTCCGGACATCCCCTCGAGCGAGGAGGGGAGAAGCCGCAGACCGTGCTGGTAGCTCTCCATGGCGAGCGAGAGCTTACCATCCAGCCGCGCAGCGTAGCCCAGCAGGAACCACAGATGCGGCTCAGTTGGCACAGCTTGTGTAGCCCGCTGGGCATACGCTACGGCCTGGCTGTAGTCGCCGCGAGCAAGCGCCTGCTCGGCTGCGTGGGCAATGCGTGCATTTTGTATATTCGATCCCCAGCCAAGAGATTGATCCTGGGCGGGCTGCTGCTTGCCTGTCTTCTCCGCTTTCCTGTCCGGCGCATCTCCGCCCAGGGAATAGGTCTGCGCACGCAGTGTGCCGGCAAAGATCAGGAACAGGCAGATGGATGCAATGCTGAGTCGTGCAGTTCTAGCGATCAAACGGGTCACCAACGTGCTCTACCACTTCTGCCGCTATGATTCATCATTCCGCTCTCGTGTTGGCCGGCGCTCGCAGAAACGCGTGTCGATGCGAGCAACCGATTCCCGTTTGCAGTATTCATAGTTCTTTTCAAGAGGGGACCCTTGCAAAGAACCGGATTTAATGGCGACGCTACACGCCCGATTCCCCTGAGTGTCATCCTGATGGCCGGACTTGCAGTTCATCTGCCTCTGCTGTTGATGAAGCTGCCTCTGAAGTCCTACGACACTAATTTTCACATCTTCTTTGCCTCGCACTACGTTCACCACTGGTTTGATCCCTGGAATCCGAAGTGGTATGCAGGCTTTTCGCAGACAACCTATCCGCCGCTGCCCCAGCAGTGGGTTGCCGTGCTCTCGCGCGTGCTCGGCCTGGACGTGGCCTACATGGCCGTGCAACTGGCGGCCATTCTGCTGCTCGCCATTGGCGTCTATCGCTTCTCGCGTTTATGGGTGGATGCGCGCGCGGCCTCATTTGCGGCGCTCGCCAGCATATTTCTTGGTTCAGAGAGCTTCCTGGTGTACTCAGCCGGACAGCTTTCCACCACCTCCGCCGCTCCGCTGTACCTAAACGCCCTTCCGTATCTGTTTGAATGGGTGCGCCAGGGGCGCTGGCGCTCTTTTTTCAAAGGCAGCGCGCTGTTTATCGCTGCGGCAGCAGCCCACCATGCCACGCTGCTCTTCGGGTCCATGTTCTTCGCGGTGCCCGTGCTCGCGCTGGCGCTGCTGGACCGCGACGAAGCCGCGCCGCTCCCCACGCGCACCTTTGTCATGCGTACGATTACCATCACGATTCTGGTCGGCGCCGCTATTGCTGTTGTGCTGCTGCCCTTCTGGATCGCGCTGATCCACTACCCGGTCACGCAGACGCCAATCCCGCACCCCAGCCGCGCCAACTACCTGCTGAGCCCACAATGGGGGCTTAACTACTTTATTGTTCCATGGGGCGCGCTCATCTTTGTGCTGCCATTCCTCTTCTGGCGTGGCGGCGCGGTCGCGCGGCTTCGTCCGCTGCTGTTCGGCTTCTGGATCGCCTTTCTCATCGGGCTCGGCGGCACCACGCCCGTCGGTCACCTGCTGCTGGGCCGCGCCTACGAGGTGCTCACCATGGAGCGCTTCAGCTACTGGGCAACGCTGCTGGCTTTGCCCTTTGCAGGCCTGCTCGCCTCTGAGCTCATTGCGCGCTTCCGCAGGCCGGCAGCCATCGTGCTCGCTCTACTCGCTTTCTTCAGTTGCGCCCTGGCCGTTTCCTGGGCCACCTACCGCCCGGCAGACGCGGAGGAGTTCAAGGTAGACTCAGTTGCCGCATGGCTGAATCGCGATGGGCATGATAACTATCGCTATGTAACGCTGGGCTTTGGCAATAAAATTGCCCGGCTGGCTATCATGACATATGCGACAAGCGTCGACGGAGAATGGAACTCCGGACGCATGCTGCCGGAGCTGACAGAGCACGGCGCCGGCGCACTCACCAGTTCGAAATATTTTGGCAAAGCCGGCATCGACGCGCTCCGCGCGATCCTTGAACATGCCGACCGCTACGGAATAAAGTGGGTCTTCGTCAAGGATCCTTACTACAACCCGCTGCTCTCCTTCGGCGGCTGGCGCCGCGTGGATAGCCTCGAAAACGGCAGCATTACAATCTGGACCAAGGATGGCGTTCCGCCCGCTACCCGCGTGAACGCGCCGCAGATGCCGCCGCACTGGCAGGGCGTTCTCTGGGGCACGTTGCCCTTCGGCAGCAGCCTGCTGGCGCTGGCGCTTGTGCTGCTGTCACCGGCCAGGCACCGCGGTGCGGAGGCCTCGTCCGATCTTGACCCCCCGGACGGCCCTGAGCCACTGCACAGCGTGATATTGCAGGATGAATTGCAGCGCGAAGCCTCAGCAGCAGGGAGGCTCGTCTCGTGACAAAAGGCAGACTGCTCAGCGTCATTCTCATCCTCGCAACGATAGGCCTGATCGCCATCGGTACCCTCTGGCCCAACGCCTCCGCGCTTGCGCTCGCCGGTGGACGCACGTTGCACGGCGCAGCCACCACTCCTGAAGGTGCTGTGACCGAACTTGCGCAGGCCATCGGCCGCCAGGACTGGCAGCGGGCCTACGGCAGCCTTGCGAACAAGGCCGAGCTGAACCAGCAGGACCTGATTCGCGACCTCACCGGCAGCCACCCCAGCCTGCGCACCTACGCCACGCTTGACCACTTCGACGTGCGCCCGCTGCGCTCCTCGGCCAATGATGCCCTGGTGCAGCTCAGGATGCACTGGTCCACCGTGGTCGGCACCTTTGTGGACGAGCGCGAGCTGCCTGTTGAAAAAGCCGGCGGCCAGTGGAAGCCTGTCTGGCCTCTTGTCAAAGAAGAGCGCGTTCCGCCTCAAGTCATCGCGGTCAATTACCTGCGCTGGGACGTGATCTATCGCGGAGCCGGCGACGACTGGGGCGCGCAGGACGTCGAATCTCCGCACATCCGCATCGTGGACATGCACCCGGTCGAGCGAAGCGACGGCATTGCACTTGTAGGCGAGCTGCTCAACGAAGATGTCGTTCCGGCCTATGTGAACGTGAAGGCCACGCTGCAGGGCAGGAACGGAGCGCCGCTGGCCACCGAGGGCAGCTTCGATCGCATCTCGCATCTCCTGCTGCCCAAGCAGGTCACGCCGTTCCTGATCTTCTTTCGTAACGTGGATCTCTCAAAGGTCGGCAGCGTGCGCATGGACCCGCTCTCAGAGCTCGTGGCCGCATCGGCGGATCCCGTCATCGAAATCCAGAATGAACACCTCGCCTCCGCGCCTGACGCTGCCGTAAGTGGCCAGCTTGTGAACCAGAGCGGCCAGATCGTGAACATCGCGCACGTGCTCGGCACCTTCTATGGCAAGAGCGGACAGCCCGTCTGGGTGGCCGACCAGTACATCGACCGCGCGCTGCTGCCGCAGACGCCGGTCCCCTTCAACATCCCTGTGCCGCAAGATCTCGCGCGCAAGGTGAGCACCGAGCGCACCGTGGTATCCACCTACGTGGCAGGAGGGCTCCAGTGAGGCCCAGCGCCGCGTGTCTTCCGCTGATAACGCTGCTTGCAGCCGTCCCGCTGCGGGCCCAGCAGCTCACCCTGCCGGAGAAGATCACCGCCGGGAAGGCGCTCACGCTCAGCACCGAAGGCAGTGGCCCGGCGACACTTTACATCGCCGGCACCGGCCAGGCGCTCAAGCGCGAGATCCAACTCGGCAGCACCATCACCCTGCCTGCCGGCACGCTCTACAGCGCCGGGCACTACACCGTCGTGCCCGCCACGGCCTCCGCCTTGCAGGCGCGCGACCCCACAGTCACAGCCGCGCCCTCGCACCCACCAATCCGGTTCCTCGCACGCACCTATCGGCAGCCCGATGGCCTGCCTGACAGCATACGCCGCACCCCCCATCCCTCTCACCCCCA
>CAYQYM010000124.1:0-6939 GCA_964421715.1 uncultured Acidipila sp. | reverse complement strand
ATTGAATGGCGAGCCGGGGGCCTTGCGCTGCAGGTCTCCCGAAGACGCCGCCTGCGATCGCAAGAGATCAAGCCGGAACAAACCTCCCAACCGGAACAGACCTCCCAACCATAGATAAAGGCCATGCGCCGTTCAGTCCCCCACCGCGCGGCCGGTGCCTCAGGTGCTAAACTCCCCAGTTCCCCTCCTTGAGGAGTAGCGCATACATGGCTGACACCCTGACCGCCCCCGCCGCCCTGCCGCTCACGTACTTGAACGACGACGAGCAGCTCTTTCGCTCCACCGTCCGCGAGTTTGCCCAGGAGAACATCGCTCCGCTGGTTCGCCGGATGGACGAGGAGCAGCACTTTGACGAAGGGCTGCTGCCTCAGCTTTTCAGCCTCGGCCTGATGGGCATCGAGGTGCCGGTGGAGTACGGCGGCTCTGGAGGAAGCTTCTTCGAGGCCATCCTGGCCGTCGAAGAGATTTCGGCCGTCGACCCTTCGGTGGGCGTGCTGGTGGACGTGCAAAATACCCTCTGCGTGAATGCGCTGCTGCGCTGGGCCACCGAAGCGCAAAAGCGTGCGTGGCTGCCGCGCCTGGCCACGGACACGGTAGGGGCGTACGCGCTTAGCGAAGCCGGCTCAGGCTCGGATGCTTTTGCCCTCCAGACACGCGCAACGCGGGACGGCGACAGCTATGTGCTTAACGGCCAGAAGCTCTGGATCACAAACGCGCGCGAGGCAGGGCTGTTCATCGTCTTCGCTACGCTCGACCCCGCGGCCGGCTACAAGGGCATAACGGCGTTTCTCATCGGCAAGCAGACGCCCGGGCTCACGGTCGGCAAGAAGGAAGACAAGCTTGGTATCCGCGCCTCCTCCACATGTGAGCTGATCTTTGAAGACTGCCGCGTGCCGGCCAGCGCCGTGCTGGGCGAGCCGGGCAAGGGCTACAAGATCGCCATCGAGACGCTGAACGAAGGCCGCATCGGCATCGGCGCGCAGATGCTGGGCCTGGCCCAGGGCGCATGGAACCACGCCGCCCGCTATGCGAAGGAGCGCAAGCAGTTCGGCAAGCCAATCGCGGAGTTTCAGGCGGTGCAGTTCCTGCTGGCCGAACTGGCTACCGAGATTGAAGCGACTCGGCTGTTGACCTACAACGCCGCGCGGCTCAAGGATGCAAAGCTCGATTATGTGCGCGAGGCTGCCATGGTAAAGTACTACTCCTCGCAGGTGGCCGAGCGCGTAGCAAGCCAGGCCGTCGAAGTCTACGGCGGCTACGGCTTTGTGAAGGACTATCCCGTGGAAAAGTTCTACCGCGACGCCAAGGTGGGCAAGATTTATGAAGGTACGTCAAACATGCAGCTCATGACCATCGGCAAGCTGGTGCTTGGCTAGCGCGAGAGCGCGGCCTTTACCAGCTCGCTCACGCGGCGCCCATCGGCGCGCAGACCGCCTGCCTGCAGGCGCGCCTGCACGGCCTTCATGGCCATCCCCATGTCTTTCGGTCCCAGCGTGTCGCCGGAGGCAGCCAGTTCCGCAAGTGTCGCGCGGATGAGCACCTCGATCTCTTCGTCTCCGGCCGCCTTCGGCAAGTATTGCTCGATCACGGTGATCTCCGCAGCCTCTTTCTCGGCCAGCTCCGGGCGGTTGCCCTTCGTAAACTGCTCGATCGACTCCCGGCGCTGCTTGATCAGGGTCGTCAGAATCTGCTGCGCCTCGGCATCGGTCAGCGGTCCGCGCTTTTCAATCTCCTTGTTCTTGAACGCGGTCTTCACCATGCGCAGCGTAGACAGCCTCTCCGCATCGCGAGACTTCATCGCCGCAATCGTATCCTGCTCCACCTGATGTACCAGATTCACCGGGCTGCTCCATTCCTCAAACCCTTCATTATAGAAAACGGCTGCCCCTCGGGCTGGTCGCTACAATGGCAGCACGATGATTCGCAAGACGCGCCTTTTCACCCCTGGCCCTACGCCCCTGCTTCCCGCCGCCCAGTTCGCCATGGCCGCCGCGGACATGCACCACCGCACGCCGGAGTTTCGCGCACTTTATCAACGCGTGCTCGACCAGCTTAAAATCTTCGTCGGCACAAAGAATGACGTGCTGCTGCTCGCCTCTTCTGGCACGGGAGCGATGGAAGCCGCCGTCTCGAACCTGACCTCGCCCGGCGACCGCGTGCTTGTGCTCTCCGCCGGCAAGTTTGGCGAGCGCTGGAGCGCCCTGGCCAAGGCGTTTGGCTGCGAGGTGGATGTCGTCTCCGCACCTTACGGCAAGACGTTCTCCATGGAGGCCGTGCGCAAGGCCCTCAGCATTGAGACCTGCGCCGTTTTTATGCAGGCCACCGAGACCTCTACCGCGGTGCGCCACTGTGTGCCTGCCGTGGCTGACCTGCTGAAGCAGCAGAAGAGCGGCGCGCTGCTGGTGGTGGATGCCATCACCGGTCTGGGCACAACGCACTTTGACGTGGATGGCTGGGGCGTCGATGTGCTCATCGGAGGATCGCAGAAGGCCGTCATGATTCCGCCCGGGCTCGCCTACCTCTCGGTGAGCGAGCGCGCCTGGGAGGCGATGGAGATCTCCCTCAATCCGCGCTACTACTTCGACCTGCGCAAGGAGCGCAAGAACGCGCATAAGGGTGAGTCTGCCTATACACCGGCCGTTGCGCTGATCGCCGCGCTCGGCGCTGCTTTTGACTATATCGCCGGCCAGGCGGGCGGCGATCTCGCACTCGGTCGCGACGCACTGATTGAGAACGCGGAGACCTGCGCCGAGATGACACGCGCTGCCGTTCAGTCGCTGGGCCTCCGCCTTTTTGCGCCCGACGCTCCGGCCGCCGCGGCGACCGCCGTGCTGCCACCCGAGGGGGTCGACTCCGGCATCTTCGTCAAAGAGCTGAAGTCGCGCTTTGCTGCCGTCATCACGAATGGCCAGGGTGAGATGAAAGGTCAAATATTCCGCATTGCCCATCTGGGCTTCTTCGACTACATGGACACGATCGCGCTCATCGGCGCGCTGGAGCAGGTGGCCATCGGCGCGCTCAGGCTGCCGGTCGAGTTTGGCCAGGCCCTCGCGGCTGCGCAGAAGGTCTATGCCTCGCGCGATCCGCAGGCTGCCGCGAAGCGGGAGTGCGTCTGCGGGCGCTCAGTGGACCACTGTGCGCTCAATGCGGCCGCCACCGCAACGTCGGCAGGAGTACTCGTTTGAAGATCGTAATTGCGGAAAAGGTCTCATCCGCCACGCTCGCCGTCTTTAAAGGCGAGCCCGGCTGGCAGATTCTCACACATGACCAGGCTGCGGATCTGCCGGCGGCGCTGGCCGATGCCGATGGCCTGGTCGTCCGCTCCGCCGTGCAGGTGGATGATGCGCTGATGGCTGCCGCGCCGAAGCTGCGCGTCATTGGCCGCGCCGGCGTGGGCGTGGACAACATCGACGCAGTGGCGGCAACACGCCGTGGCATCGTGGTGATGAACACTCCGGGTGCCAATGCCGTGGCCGTGGCCGAGCTCACGCTGGGCCTCATGATCGCGCTCGCCCGTCAGCTCTCGAGGGCCGACAGCACCATGCACGCCGGCAGGTGGGAGAAGAAGTCCCTGCAGGGCACGGAACTGCGCGGTAAAACCCTCGGCATTCTTGGCCTGGGTCGCATCGGCCTTGAGGTCGCCCGGCGTGCCCGCGCCTTCGGCATGGAGTTGGCCGGTCACGACCCGTTCGTCTCCGCTGCCATTGCGCGCGAAAACCAGATTCACCTCGTCTCAGCCGAAGAGCTGTTTGCCCAGTCAGACTACCTTACACTGCACGTTGGCCTGACTCCGCAGACCGCCGGCATCCTCAACCGCACGACGCTTGCCGCGATGAAGAAAGGAGTGCGCATCGTGAACTGCGCCCGCGGCGAACTCATCGTAGAGCGTGACCTTGCAGAGGCGCTCAGTTCAGGCCACGTGGGCGGGGCTGCGCTCGATGTTTTTCACAAGGAACCCCTCAGGAACTCGCCCTTTTTCGCGATGGAACACGTGCTGCTGACGCCGCACATCGCCGGCTCCACAGCCGAGGCGCAGGAGGCGGTGGGCGTGCAGATCGCGCTCCAGGTGCGCGAGTATCTCAAGCTGGGCGTCGTGCAGAACGCAGTCAATCTGCCTTCGCTCTCGCACGAAGAGTACCTGGAGCTCGCGCCCTACATGCAGATGGCGCAGCGGCTCGGAGCATTTGTGGCTCCCTTCGTCCGAGGCAACATTGAAAGCGTGGAGCTGAACTACTCCGGCCGTCTCGGCGAGTGGAAGACGGAGCTGATCCGCAACAGCGCATTGGAAGGCATTCTCGGCCACTCCGACACGGTGAATCGCATCAATGCTGCTTCTGTGGCGAAGGAGCGCGGCATCCGCATCCACGAGACAAAGAAGGAGGCCGTGACGGGCGGCGCCGGAAGCGTGCTGAAGCTGACACTGCATACGGCGAACGCCGACATAAGCGCGAGCGCGACCGTGCTCCATGGCAGCTCGCCCCGCCTGCTTGCGGTGGATGGACTCGACATCGAGGCGCCGCTCGAAGGCACTCTGATTGCGATTCACAACCAGGATGTGCCCGGCGTTATCGGCCGCATCGGCACCATCCTCGGCGAGCATCGCGTAAACATCGCAAACTTCGCACTGGGCCGCTCCACCCGCAGCCAGCGCGTGCCGCAGGGCACCGCAATGGCCGTGGTGCAGATCGACGGCACAGTTACCGACGCAGTGCTCAAGGCGCTGCGCTCCGTGGACGCCATCTCACAGGTGCGCGTCGTAAATCTAACCAATCTACAGGAGTAGACCCGTGCCTCTCTACGAGTACCGCTGCAAACAATGCGGACATCAGTTCGAAAAGATTCAGAGCTTCAATGCCCCGGATGAAAAGCAGTGCCCCCGGTGCGGCGGAGGGGTCGAAAAGCTGATCTCCGCGCCGGCCATTCAGTTCAAGGGCTCCGGTTGGTACAAAACCGACTACGCTCCGAGTGGCGGGAGTTCAAAGACCTCGGGCACGCCGGCGGAAGGCGGCTCGGAGAGCGCCTCAAAGGCACAGGCCCCAGACTCTGCTTCGAGTCCTGGAAGCACAGCCTCGGACGGCGGCACAAGTCCGGGCAGCACAGGTTCCGGCAGTTCAGGCACGGGAACATCTTCCGGCAGCAGCGGCGGCAGCAGCTAAGAACAGCAGCCGCTGCCTCTCTCTACTTCTTCGCCTTGCCACTGCCAGACTTTTTCTCGCTGGCGGAAGACTTCTTCGACGCTGATTTTTCCATGCTGGAAGTCTTTTTCGCTGTCGTGGATTTCTGCGCATTGCTCTTGGTCCGGTTCGGGTCCGGCGGCACCTTGCCGCCTTCCCGGCGCGCCTCGGAGAGACCGATGGCAATGGCCTGCTTTGGATTCGTCACCTTTTTCCCGGTACCCGTCTTCAGCTTGCCCTCCTTCATCTCTTTCATCTCGCGCTCGACGGCTTCGTGAGCCCTGGGTCCGTACTTCGCCATGAGGTTACCTCCAGAGTGCTGGGAAGCTGCTGAGCCGGTTGCGGTTTCCCGCAGGCTGCATCCTTCTGCGCCGGACTTCATCTCTTCTTTCCAGAGGCCGGACTCCCAATGCTTACACTTCGTTCTGCGGCAGACCGCGGCCATGCCAATCACGGCTGGCTCGACACCTGGCACACGTTTTCTTTTGCGAACTACTACGACCCAGCCCACATGGGTTTCCGTGCACTGCGCGTCATCAACGACGATCGCATTGCGGCCGGTATGGGCTTCGGCACGCACCCGCACAACGATATGGAGATCCTGACCTACGTCATCAGCGGCCGGCTTGCGCATCGTGATTCGCTCGGCTCCGGCGGCGTGATCGAGCCGGGAGAGGTGCAGTACATGTCGGCGGGTAGCGGCATCCGCCACAGTGAGTACAACGCATCGCAGACTGAGCCGCTGCACCTGTTTCAGATCTGGCTCATGCCCAACGAAACAGGCCTGCGCCCACAATACGGACAGCGCCCGTTCCCCGTTCACGAACAGCGCGACCGTCTGCACCTGCTCGCCTCGCCGGATGGCCGCGGAGGCTCCATCCGAATGCATGCGGACGCCCTGCTCTATGCCGCCCGGTTGACTCCGGGCGCCAGGGCAACACACCGCTTCGAGTACGGCCACGGCTGGTTGCAGGTGACGACAGGCTCAGTGCGCGCCAACGGCACAGAGCTGAAGGCCGGGGACGGGCTCGCCATCGACGGCGAGGCAGAGCTGCGCCTGGAGGGCGTGGAAGAGGGTGAGCTGCTTTTGTTTGATCTGGCTTGAAGCTGCACGGAGCCCAAGCTGTGCAGAGCGCACCAAACGTTAACTTTTCATGCGCGTGAGCCTTCCGTTCTTCAGGCGAAAGCGCTCGCCGCGCCACTCCACGATGTTCCCGGCAAAGCTTGCCGTCCATACGAAGAGCGCAAGACAGTCGCGCAGCGGCACAAGCCAGAGGTCGCGCGCCACCTGCCGGTCGCCGAGGATCCCCACCCCCACGCCCACTGCGAGCGCGAGCCTCGCCAGCAGCATGAGCACAAGCAGCGCCACGCTGGACAGGCTGAGCCCGGAGGCGATCACGTTGGCCAGCGCCCAGGGCAGCCCAAAGGTGACCACCAGCCCCGCGTAGCCGGCCTTACGTGCATCCCGCACGTTGCGCGCCCACCGCATCTGGTGCGCAAGGTAGCCGCGCAGTGTGTAGGCAGGCACCGCGGTTTCAACCACCTCGTGGCTCAGTACCACGCGATAGCCCGCACGCGCAATCCGCGCCCCCAGTTCATAGTCGTCGCCAAGAAACTGCGTCAGCGGCTCCAGGCCGCCGCTTGCCTCCAGCGCCTCGCGCGTGAACGCAAGCGTTGATCCCAGTCCGAAGCGCACACCGCGCTCCACCATGCGCGACATCAGCACGCCGGGGAAAAAATCGGTTGCAATGCCGAGCGCCTCAAG
>CAYQYM010000123.1:0-6983 GCA_964421715.1 uncultured Acidipila sp. | reverse complement strand
CCTCAAGTCGCCGCTGATGTGCCTGAACCAGGCGCGCTACGGCATAAGCTGGGGAGCGATCGGCGCGGCGATGTCCTGCTACGACACGGCCCTCCAGTACGCGCAGCTTCGCAAGCAGTTTCGCGACGAGCCCATCGCCAGCCACCAGCTCGTGCAGGAAAAGCTTACGTGGATGATCTCGGAGATCACCAAGGCGCAGTTGCTCGCGCTGCAGGTAGGCAGGCTGAAAGACGCAGGCAAGGTGGGCCACGAGCACATCTCGATGGCCAAGCGCAACAACGTCTGGATGGCGCTTGAGTGTGCGCGGCTTGCGCGCGACATCCTCGGCGGCAACGGCATCACCGATGACTATCCGGTGATGCGGCACATGATGAACCTGGAGTCAGTGAAGACCTATGAGGGAACGCACGACATCCACGCGCTCATCATCGGCCAGAGCATCACGGGCATCCCTGCCTACTAGCGGTGCAAAGTCCAGGTTAAAACCATCCTTCAGGCCGGCAGGAGAGTCTAATCAGCATGCCAGCCTTCGATCTGCAATCCGGCGCACGCACCGCGGGCACTGCGCTCGTGAACTGGTGGCGCGCTGTTTCGATTGAGGCGCTGTGCGTCGCCGTGCTGTGGTTTCTCGGGCTCTGGCTCCTGCATGTGCCGCTGGCGCCTGTATGGGCCATCATCGCCGGCCTGATGACCTTTATCCCAAACTTCGGCGGCGTCCTCGCGCTGCTGGGGCCTGTCTTCAGCGTGCTGTTCAGCGGCCACGACGAGTACCGCCTCGGCCTGGTTCTCGGGCTTTACGCGGCCATCGTTATCATCGACCAGCTTCTCATCCAGCCGCTGCTGCTGAAGCGCGTGACACGCGTGCCGATCTGGGCATCGATCCTCGTCCCCATCGTGCTCGGTGTAATCATTCCATTCTGGGGTGTGCTGCTCGCGCCGCCGCTGCTGGCCGTGGTGTATGCCTTTCGCAAGCCCAGGCCAGGCAAGCTTGCCAGCCAGACCCACTGACGCACAGGGCCCCTGCTCGTTCCTATCTGAGCGGGCGCACGGTTTGTATCCGCGCCCGCTGGCCGGTATCATGCTCGCGAAGCGTAAATACATCAGGAGACAGCAACGCGATGCGAGTAGGTCTGTTGACGGGCGGCGGCGACTGCCCCGGTCTGAATGCCGTGATTCATGCGGTCGTGCGCAAGGGCATCACCCACTACGGTGACGAGTTCGTCGGCTTTCTCGAAGGCTGGCGCGGCGTGCTGGACAACAACACCATGCCGCTGACGCTCGAGGCCGTCGACGGAATCCTCACCAGGGGCGGCACCATCCTGCGTACCTCGCGCACCAACGTCCGCAAGATTGAGGGCGGCATCGAGAAGTGCGTCGCCACCATGAAGGCGAACAAGCTCGACGCGCTGATCGCCATCGGCGGGGACGAAACACAGTCTGTGACGAATGCGCTGATCGAGGCAGGCGTGCCCGGGGTGGGCGTTCCCAAGACGATTGACAACGACCTGAACGGAACAGACGCCTGCTTTGGCTTTGACACCGCAGTTTCGATCGCGACCGAAGCCGTAGACCGGCTGCACACAACGGCTGAGGCGCACAATCGCGTGATCGTCTGCGAGGTGATGGGGCGCGATGCAGGCTGGATTGCACTGACGGCCGGCGTAGCCGGGAATGCGCACGTGGTACTGGTGCCGGAAAAGCCGATCGATCTCGATCACGTCTGCGCGCTGCTGAGGTACAACCATGATCATGGCAAGAAGTACGGCATCGTTGTGGTGGCGGAAGGCGCAAAGCTGCCGGGCAGCGGAGCGCAGGCCACGGTCGGTTCCAAGGTAGATTCGTTTGGTCACGCGCGCCTGAGCGGCATCGGGCAGGCGCTGGCCGAGGCCATCGAGGAGCGGACCGGCTATGAGACCCGTTCCGTGAACCTGGGGCACACCCAGCGCGGCGGCACACCCACCGCCTATGACCGCATGCTGGCGACGCGTTACGGCCTGGCTGCAATTGACCTCGTCCACCAGGGCAAGTTCGGGCGGCTGGTCGTATTGCGCGGCACAAGGATCGAGGACATACCGCTGGCTGAGGCTATCGCAAAGAACCGCACGCTGGACGATTCGTTCCTGGCCATTCTGGACGGCCTCAAACCAAGGGTATAGCGACCGCATAACAAGACATCTGCGGGTGCGCGGGGTCCGTGTTCAGCCCTCAAAATCGCCGGTCGGCTCCGGGGAGGATTGCAGGTCTTCTCCCCAGCAGCAGATGCGATTGCGCCCACTGTTCTTGGCCTGGTAAAGAGCCATATCTGCGGCGTTGATGAGTTCGTGGGCTGAAGAGCCGCGCAGCGGCACCAGCGTGGCACATCCGGCGCTGATCGTTACTACGCCGGCGATGTTGCCTTCATGCTTCAGCCCCCGGCCCTCCACCGCGGCCCGCAGCTGCTCGGCAATCTGCACTGCGCCCTCGGCTGTGGCTCCCGGCATCACCAGGGCGAACTCCTCACCGCCGTAGCGCGCCACCAGGTCGCCCGGCCGCCCGATCACGTCGAGTGCCGCCTCGGCAATCTGCTTGAGGCAGCTGTCGCCGCGCAGGTGCCCGTAGAGGTCGTTGTAGTCCTTGAAGCGGTCCACATCCACCAGCACGATGGAGATGCTGGTCGAGTTGCGAATGGCACGGCGCCACTCCTGCGTGAGCACCTCATCAAAACGGCGACGGTTGGCCACGCCGGTCAGCGCGTCGACTGTTGCGACCGCTTCGAGCGATGCATAGGCGTTCTGCAGGTCCTGCTCCGCGGCGCGGCGCTGGGTGATGTCGCGCGCTACGTTCACATAGCCGATGACCTCACCTGTACGCGCATGCCGATAAGGGCGCAGGTTGGCCTCAAGCCAGGCATAGCCGCCGTCCTTGCGCTGCATGCGATAGGTGGTGCCCTTGATGGGTGTTCCGGCGGCCAGCATTTTGATCTGCTCGGCCATCGCCGGCACATCCTCCGGGTGCGCCAGCTCCTGGTAGCTCTGCGTGAGCATCTCGGCCGGTGTCCAGCCCAGGATGGCCTCGACCGCCGGCGAGACGTAGATGCGCGTACCGTCCAGCGTGCTGAGGATGATGATGTCGCCGGAGTTCTCCGCCAGCAGGCGAAAGCGCGCCTCGTTCTCGCCGACGAGGATTTGGAGTCTGCGCTGCTCGGAGAGCACCAGCGCTACCACCGTTACGCAGAGCAGGCAGGTGGCCAGGAAGAGCTGGAGCACGAGGACGCGCTGCTGCGAGGTGAACTGCGTCAGCAATGCCAGGGAGCCGTGGCCTCTCAGTGTAGAAGGAACCGCGATTGCGGCAACGATTGAGCAGCCGAACGCGCCGCCGAGAAAGCCCAGTTCTGCTGTGATGAGCAGCAGTGGAGGAAAGATAAGAAAGGCGATGGGGATGGAGTTAAGTCCAAACGCAGCCAGCGAGGCGGCCAGCAGCAACAGTCCGTGCAAGGCCACGCGCCAGCCCTCCGCTCCACCCCGGGCAAGGCGCAGGCGGGTGCGTTGCGTGGTCAGCACCAGGGGTGCGAGGATGGCCGTACCCAACGCATCCGCAACGAACCAGGCCGTGGTCGCCGTCAGGAACGGAATGCCGTTCGCAAGATGCAGCCCCAGCCCTGCCAGAAGGCTGGCGGGCAGGACCGGAAGGCAGAGCCCAAGCAGGATCATCTCCACAAGCTGCGTGGTGCCGTCCATCATCAGGTCGTCACCCAGCAGCCATACGACAGCCCATGTCGTCAGGCCGGCTGCCAGGGTTTCGGCCAGTGCCAGCCCTATCGCCAGCAGCGGGTGAGCCGGAAGCAGCAGATGGCCGAGAGTCAATCCAACCAGCCCCGGAAGCAGGTAACCGGCTCGTTGCTCCCGGTCCGAGATCAACAGGATGGATGTCAGCAGACCCGTGCCCATCAGGAGCGGACCCGGGCCCCCCTCGCCCGCCCTCCAGAGTGTCTCGGCGAGTGCAGCACCTGCACACAGCGCCAGAACGCCGCCGCGCTTGAGCCAACTCGGAAATACCGTGCTCTTTCCGGGCATACTACACAACGACTCCAGACCGGGGGCTTGACTTGACCTGACTTGCCTGCCGCTAAGCTACTTCTGTGGGGAGATGAGCGAAGGTAACCATTTGATCTTATCGGCAGGGCCGATCGTAACCATGAGCGTGCCCTGCTGCCCCTGCTCGAGCGTAGGCCCGCTGGACTGGTGCTGCCCGCCCCCTGCATCCCGAAACTTCAGGGTCACCGGGCCTTGCCCTTGAATTTTAAACCTGTAGCTGAAGTCCGAGCCGGGCGGAATGGCCTGCACCCCGAAGCTCGCATCCGGGTAGCTTACCTCAACCAGGTTGATAGGAGTCGGGCCGCTGTTGTGCAGCGTCACCTGTACATAGGCAGAATGGCACCCCGGCAGGAGACCAAAGGAGAGCAGAATCGTGCAGGCCCGCAGGCGCTGAATCATAATACCGTCTTATGTTGAAGTATCCTCGCCGTCAAGACGACACCACTTTCGCCATTATGCAGTGTGATGGGAAATGCGAGCACGTTCCAGACCCACTCCTCGCCCTTGCGGGGCAGATTCAGCAGTCCCCGGTAGGTGCGGTCGATGTAGGTCTCCCGCGTCATCGCCACCGTGCGCAGAATCTCGCGCCAGTCCTGGGCCAGCTCCGGCATCTCGTCGAACATGTTCCGGCCCGGAAACCAGTCCCGCGGCCGCTCTAGCAGCCGTGCACAGCTCTCGTTCACATACTGCCACTCGCCGTCCCCGTTCAGTATCTCGAGTACGATGTCATCCCCCATCGCCATGTTGATGCGTGAATAGAAGAAGTCACGCGCATCCACCACGACGGGCTTGCCGCGGCGCTTGGCCTCGAAGGAACGCAGCGCCGTGACCAGGTCGTCAATGGAGCTGTAGCCCTTCAGCAGGTGCATATCTTCCGGGCCGCCAAAGCGCCGCTCGAGCGTGGCTGAGAGAATGATGATCGGCACCTCGGGATGCTTCACGCGCAGCTTAGCCGCGACATCGGTGCCGAAGCGCCCCGCGCCGAGGTGATAATCGAGCACGGCGATGTCGATCTCGTCCAGCAGGCTCTCGGCCTCTTCCACCGTGCTCGCTGTCTCGGTCAGGTAGCCGTATTTGCGCAGAATGGTCGACCGCAGCAGCAGGTTTTCCGGATGGTCGTCCAGCAGCAGAACGCGGATCGGTTCTGCGACCGCGTGGCCGGTGCTTGTCTCTAGCTCATCGTCTTCTTCGTTATGCATGAAAACCGTTGGATGCCTTTCTGCCCTGTGCCGCTGCTAAAACTCTGCGTCGTTTTTAGGAGGACTGCCCCCCTTGCGCAGATCCCGGAGCAACTGCGGAAGCTTCGGCAGCAGGCTTGAAACCTTGAGCCAGGTCCGGCTGTCGTAGGCTGGCGTCCCGGCCACGGTGCGCCCGGCGGCCACATCCCCGGGAATGCCGGCCTGCGCCATGGCGACCACGCCGTCGCCGATCTCGCAGTGACCGGCAACGCCAACCTGCCCGGCCAGGATGACGTTGCTGCCCACGCGCGTGGAACCGGCCAGCCCGACCTGCGCGCAGAGCAGCGTCTTTTCTCCCACGGTTGACCCGTGGCCGACCTGCACCAGATTGTCAATCTTGGCGCCCGCGCGGATGCGCGTCTCGCCGACGCTGGCGCGGTCGACGCAGGCGTTCGCCTGCACCTCGACATCATCCTCGAGCACGGCGGGCGCGGCCTGCCGGATCTTTTGCCAGTCCCCGGCATCGTTCCTGGCAAAGCCGAAGCCGTCTGCGCCGATGACCGCCCCGTTCTGCAGCACGACGTTGTCGCCCAGGCGGCAGCCTTCGCGTATGACGGCGTGCGCGTGTGCCATCAGGCGAACGCCTGCCACCACATCGGGATAGACGACCACATGCGGCAGCAGGGTCGCATTCTGTCCCAGCACCACGCGTTCGCCTACCACGACGTACGCGCCAATGTGGGCGCCCTCGCCTATCTCGGCCGTCGGATGCACGACAGCAGTCGGGTGTATGCCGGGAGCGTACTGCGCCGGCGGATGAAACAGCTCGATTGCCTTCGCGAAGGCAAGGTAGGGATTGGCCGTGCGCAGGGTAGCCACCTGTATGGCAGGGAAGTCCGGGGACACCAGCACTGCAGCGGCCGACGTCGTGCGGGCGTGGGCGGCGTACTTTGGGTTGGCGATGAAGGTAAGCTGGCCGGGTCCGGCCTCCTCTATGCCACAGACACCCTGAATCTCAATCTCCGGATCGCCCTCGAATCCAGCCGCGAGCAGGCCTGCCAGGTCAGCTAATTTCATCCCGACATTCTACTGGCTGAAGATCAAAACAGGGGCTGCTGGCCATCGCTCACGGCTGGGTCAAATGGCTCAGGCAGGCGTCTGGCCTTGCTTCGGCCCAGCACGGCGAGAACCTCCAGGGCACGAATGGAGCAGTGCGGAATCCAGATGCGCTGCGTGTTGCCCCGCAGGTCGGGTGGAACCAGGAATAGGCCGGGAGGCTCCATGAGCGACCGGGAGTTCTCGGCCAGTCCTTCGATCGCCTCACCATCGGTAAGCTGCAGGCGCAGCATCAGGCCTTCGGTTCGCGGCCGTCCTGCAAAGGAACGGCGCAGCATTCGCTCGGGGTCCAGGGGATCGCCTGAGTTGAAGTCACGTACGAGGCATAGCCATTTAAGATGTTCAAAAGGAAATGCCCGTGCTTTTCCAGAGAGGTCAAGCAGGTCGACCCCTGCCGTGCTCCAGAAGCCGGGAACGGTGACGTAGCCTGCAATCGGAACGGAGGCCCCCTGCCCGGCATGTTGTCGCAGAACGGCCTTTTTGCGGCTGGTGCCCATCCACTACCCCGGTAAACGCCACTGAAATACGGATTGTCGCACGCCGGCCGCAAGTGCGCACCGAAAAGTGTGCATTGGCATTCCAAGTTGTGAAACGCTGTGTTAGAGTGTAGCTCAGC
>CAYQYM010000122.1:0-7045 GCA_964421715.1 uncultured Acidipila sp. | reverse complement strand
GCTGACTGGAGCTGCTGCGCCTGCTTGAACTCGCGTGTGGCATCGTCGCGCCGGCCGGCAGCGCGATAGGCCTGCCCGAGCAGCGCATGAGTGATGTAGTTAGACGGGTCCATGCTGAGAGCGCGCTCGAGGTACATCGTCGCCATCACCGCGTTCTCCTGCTTGAGCAGTACCTTGCCCAGCAGAATGTAGGGCCCGGTTGAGTTTGGCTCGAGCAGTACCGCGCGATTGAGCGCATGCTGTGCCTGGTCCAGTTGCCCAGCTCTCAGGTAGGCATCGCCGAGACGGTCATAGAGGCCGCCATTCAGCGGGTTAATGGACTGTTCTTTTTCAAGTTCGGCAATCGCGGCTGGGAAGTTGGCCTGGGCGAGTGCAATCTCGCCCAGAAGCTGATGCGCCAGGGGGAGGCCAGGTGAGAGCGCCAGCGCCTTGCGTGCTGAGCCCTCCGCGAGCGGCAGATATTCGCGTCTCAGGAACATGCGCGCGGCCAGCAGGTAGGCCGGTGCCGAGCCACCCGGAAATCCGTACTGCGCGGCGAAGGCCTGTCGCGCATCGTCGTAGCGTCGTGTCTCGAGGTAGCAGACGCCGAGCACGTAATTGGGGTCGATGTTTGCGTTGGGCACCGCGGCATGCGCCCTTTCGAGCAGCGGGATCGCATCCGCCGGCTTGCCCATCCGGAAGAGAGCGACGCCCTCCATCTGCATCGCAGAGATGTCCGCAGGGTCCTGCGCCGCGGCGTGATGAAAGGCAGCCTGCGCTTCGGTCATCCTGCCCTGTTGGTAAAAGGCAAAGCCGCGCGCCCGCTCAACGCCGGCCGGCTCAGGCTGCAATGCGGCAAGCTGGTCCAGATCTTTGAGCGCTGCTTCCAGCCTGCCCTGCCCGATGAGAGACTCGGCCTGCGCTAGAGATGGGAGAATGGCTGGGTCCGCTGTCGGGGAGGCAGCATGCTGTGCGATAACCGGCTCACAGAGCAGCAGCAGGACGGCAAAAGCAGCTTTGGTATGCATACAGGTCAACCTGTGAGTGTAGCGCAAGGCAGAAGCGGGGAGCCCGAAGGCTCCCCGCATAAGGGTTAGCAGTTTCGCCGCGTTTAGAACTCAATGCGCGCCGAGATCTGGAGCTTGCGCGGGTTGGTGTAACCGTTGATCCCGTAACCTCCGGTCAGGTACTGATTGCCACCGTCCACCGTGAAGCTGGAACCTGCGCCGAAGCCCGGGTTGATGTGGTTAAACGCGTTATAGGCGTCCAGGCGAAGCTGTGCGCTGAGGCTTTCCTTGATGGGGAATGCCTTCTGCACAGCAAGATCGGTGTTGAAGAAACTCGGACCTATCTTGTTGTTGCGGCCGGCGTTGCCGATCTGATCCAGACCCGGTGCATAGATTCCACCCAGGGGGGTGTTGGTCAGGTTCTGCTTGGCTGGCGTGGTCGGGTCAATACCCCTTAAGAGCAGGTTGCTGTGCGTCTGGGGGTTGAAGCTGCCGACTTTCACGTTCAGGCCAGAGACATCCCCGCTGACGTAGCACGGTGCACTGCCGGGCACGGACGAGGAGCACTCGTTGTATCTTAGCGTGAACGGAAGTCCGCTCTGCAGGGTGACAATAGGGCTGAGCTGCCAGCCGCCGATCAGCTCATTTACAAAGCCGTTCACATGATTGGCAAACATCTGGTTGCGGCCGAACGGCAGCTCGTAAACACCGTAAGCCACCAGGCTCTGCTCGCGCGTGGTGTCATCGCGGCCGTAGACGGCGCGGCGGTTCCACGTAGCGAAGCTGCTGTTGTAGTTGTAGGACTTCTGCCACGCATAGTTCGCGTTCAGACTCGCTCCACGGGCAAACTGCTTGGACACGGTGAGTTGCAGGGCGTTGTAGTGCGTGTCCTGGTTGTTGCCGTAGAAGGTCACATCATTCGTCCAGCCGCAGGCATTGGGAGGCAGTCCGGCCGCCGGCTGCGTGTAACCACTGCTGGCGCAGGCAGGCAGGCTGCCGCCGTAGTACCGGCGGAGGTAGATTGGGTTTGCTGTGCCGTTGTTGGGGCCGATCGTATCAGGATAGGCCGGATCATAATGCAGGGTCTGACCGTTGACGCTGAACTGCGCGGGCAGGAAGATAGCGTCTTCGTTCGGGTTGGTGCTGTTCCCATTGCCGCCGCTCAGGGTATGAGTACCCTTGTTGCCGACATAGGCCAGCGTGAAGGAGAGGGTTGGGGTGATTGCTTGCTGCAGGCTCAGGTTCCAGGCGTCAATCGTAGGCAAGCGGAGCGGATCCGGCCTGGCCTTGGTATTGACCGCGTACCCGGGAGAGGGCAGCAGACCGTTCGATGGAATCGTTCCGAAGTCATAGAGTGTTGGACCCGTCGCGAGGGCGAAGGCTGACGAGGTGACACCGCCCGTGGGGTTGATGCTCTGGTTCGCGAGCACAGGGAGGTTTTGCGTCACGACGTGGCCGAAGATTGACCCGAACACGCCGATGTCGAAGCTGCGGCCGTAACCTGCGCGGACCACGGTGGACGGGGTGACCTGGTAGGCAATGCCGAGACGCGGAGCAAGCGCCTTCCACGAGGGGCTCCAGCCGAAGTTGGAGGGAACTCCGCCGACACCGGCGACACGGATGTTGCCATCGTTCAGGTTCATCAGCCCGCCGTGTGCCCGGCCGTTCACAGCCTCAGGAAAATAGAGCTCCCAGCGCAATCCGTAGTTCACGGTCAGCTTGCTGGTTGCATGCCAGGTGTCCTGCGCGTAAAAGAAGATCCTCTTCTGGAACTCCTTTGCGTTGAGCGAGCCTGGAATGGCGGGGTTTTGGATGTAGCGTCCAAAGCCTGTTACATCGCCGAGCACAAACGTGGCGAAGCCGTTACCACCGGGCGCTGCTGTGATTGTAGGATTTGACGTTGGTCCCGTTCCAAAGCTGAGCTGGCCGGTACGGTTTGTGTCGCTGGGGACGCGCAGGTTGCGCGCATAGCGAACATCCGCGCCGAACTTGGCGGAGTGATTGCCGAAGATCTTGGTCCAGTTGTTAACAGCCTGGAACTGGTCCTCGCGTTCCGTCAGGGGGCAGTTGCAGCGATTAATGTTCAGCCCCGAGCCGTATTGCGCTCCGCCGCTGGTGGGGTTGCTGGGTCCGCCAAACGAGCCCACATCTGTGATGTTGAAGGCGGGCGCTCCATTCGTGGCACGGTCGCCGCGGTTCAGCCCGGGCATGCCGAGCTGGGTGGCCAGCGGGGTCTCCTGGTCATATTTGGACGTGCCGATGTTGTACCGGTAATAACCTAGTCGGAAATCGGTGAGCAGGGTGGGGCTGACGGCGATATCGGCGCCGCCGGCAAAGCTGTCGTTTGCGCCCGTGGAGGTTCCGCCGTAGCCGTTGACGCCAAAGCCCGCGCCGCCGGCTGCACCGAAGATAGTGCTGCCACTGATGATATTCGTGAAGCGGCTGAAACGTTCAAAGACGTGCGTCTTCTCTGAGGCTTGCCAATCGACGCGCTCATCCCACTGGTTGTTGTTAAAGGTTCCGTTGCCGCTGCCGGCGTAGTTTGCCTGCAGGCCGTTGTAGTTGCCGGCGGTGTTCGGCTTATAAGGCTGCAGCAGCTTCAACAGGTTCAGGGCCGGCTGCGAGAGCTCCCCGGCCGGGATGACATTGTTTGCATAGGCAGTACCGTCCTTGCGGTAGATGATGCCGTTTGCGCCTAAAGCGGCCTGGTATTCGCTGAAGTCACATCCCGCTATCCCGCCTGCTGTGGGCTGCTCGGTTCCAAGGCAGGTGTTGATGAGGTGCTCCGAGGGAACCGTCATGACGGCAGAGTTGCCAATCCGCTGCCGCAGACCCTGGTAGTCGCCAAAGAAGAACAGCTTGTCTTTAAGGATAGGTCCGCCGAGGGAGCCGCCGAACTGGTTGTAGATGCCAGGCGGGATGTACCGGCCCGTACTGATGTCCGGCTTGAACTGGGTGTAGGGATCGCGAGCCAGAAACTCGTTCGACTGCCGGTAGTCGAACAGGCTGCCATGGAACTGGTTGGAGCCCGACTTGGTCTGGGCCGTTACGACCGCCGACACGGCCTTGCCAAACTCCGCGTCGAAGTTCTGCGTGGCAATCTTGGCCTCTGTGACCGCGTCCAGGGCCGGATTGACGACGATGATGCCGAGCATCGGATCCTGGTTGTCGGCGCCGTCCAGTTCGTAAGCGACACCGCCGAAGGCCTGGCCGTCGATCTGGATCTGCAGGCTGCCCTGCGGGTTCTCGTTTGCAGCATGCGACCAGCTAAGCTGCTGCGCGCCCGGCAGCAGAAGCTGAAGGCTGGTGAAGTTGCGATTTCCCAGCGGCAGGCCAGAGACGGTTTTCACGTCGTAAACCGTTGAGACATCGGCGCGGTCCGTCTTCAGTTGCGGGATCGAATCCGCATTGACGGTTACGGTCTGCGCATCAGAGCCCACCTTAAGTTGAATGTCCGCCTTGGGCGAGGTGTCGGCGAAGACCTGGATGCCGTTCGTCTCGCCGGACGTGAAGCCGGTAACGGTGACCTTCACGTTGTAGACATCTGGAATGAGGTGCTCGGCAACATAGGCACCGGAGTCGTTGGTCGTCACGACGGTCGAGGTGCCTTTCGCGACGTCGGTTACTGTCACCGTAGCATTGGGAATTGCGGCGCCCGTGCTGTCTGTGACCGTGCCGTAGATCGACCCATAGACCGCCTGGGCATGGAGTGAAAGGGGTGTGATAAGAAGGGCGGCAACGCCCAGGCTTGTAGCCAGGATCGCTCGTATTCGATTGAACATTTGGTCTCCCAAAAACTTACAACGGTGCTTGCCTCGGCCTTGCTGTTGTTAACCCTTCCCGAAAGCCGGTGAGGGCAGCCTGCCTCTGGCGTTATGGTTTACTTCGCCGAAACGGTAGTTCTCGCTGAACCCATCTGTGCCGCGGGGTACGCCCGCCGCATACCGAGTCTTGCGCTGGCGATGCTATGCCGCCAACAGCGATGAACTATAGCGACCGGAAAAGAACGTTGTCAAGCGTAGGTAGGGGCTTCATGCCCACCCAAAGTTGCAGCTATCGTTAGCATCGGCGCCAGTAACCCTGGACGCTGGTAAGGGTCCGCCGCCCCGGCTGGTTCCTACCTGGGCAGGGCGCCCGGGGTGGCGGTGGAAGAGGGCTTAGACTGGGCAGAGCAGGCGGTGCCGGTGGCAATCGCGCTGGCAAAGGCACGGGCCTTCCGCTCATCCGGTGAAAACTGCAGGATGCGGGCGAGCGTTGCCTGCGCGGCGGCGGCCTGCCCCGTGCGGCATTGAATGGCAGCAAGGTTCAGAGCCGCAGGAATCTGTGCCGGATCGTTGGCGACAACCTTGCGCAGCAGCCGCTCTGCCGCGGGAAAGTCTCCTTCGCCGGCGTACATGACGGCGAGGTTACCGGCGGCAACGTCCTGGTAAGGGTCGGCCGCCAGGGCCCTTGCATACTCTTCGCGCGCCGCCGACAGGTCGCCGCTTACCTGCCGGAGGAAGCCGAGAGCGGTATGCAGCGGCGCATCCGTGGCCGGCCGCGATTCCGTCTTCTCGGCCTGGGTTAACAGGGCCAGCGCGCGCTCGCCCGCGTTGCGGTCGCCTCGCTCGGCGAACTGTGCATAGGCCAGGCCCAGGTCGCGTGAAGAGCCGGTGCTGCCGCCGACCGGCACCAGGTCCTGCGCCGTCGTACTGGCTTGCGTTGTGGTAAGTCCTTTCCGGTCGAGTCCTGCCGCGCGCTGGATGCGGTGGTCGGTGAGCTGCTCGTGGGCGATATCTTCCGTGTTGCGGCGGGGCATGTGGCAGCTGGCGCAGTCGGGCTGCTCGGGGTGGTGACTGCCCGCAATCTCTGGCGTGTTGTGGCAGGTGAGGCACTTCGCACGGTAGAAGGCGACGCGCTGCTCCGGGGTGGGGCTGCTGTGCGGGTCATGGCACGTGGTGCAGGTGAGCCGGTCGCCGCTGGCGCGCTTGCACCTGCTGGCCAGCAGCGCCTCCCACTGGCTGGTGGCGCGCGTCACGCCCGCGCCCTCGGATGCCCGGACGAAGTAAGCAACCTGCTCGAAGAGGTTGTCGCCCGGGCGGTACTCGCCAATGCTATGGCCCTGCCGCGCAATCGCACTCTGTCCCTCAAGGTGGCAGTTCAGGCAGGCTGAATCGCGCCGCACCGGATCGAGTTTGTCCGGGTTCAGGATAGGCGACCGGCCCCCCGCCGCCAGGTGCTGCGTCGCGTCACCATGGCAGGCGGAGCAGCCGATGCCGCTCTGCGCGAAGGGCCGCCCGGCAAAGCGGTTGCGGGCCTGGGGCAGGGAGGCCGCAACCCCGCTGGCGTGACAGTGAAGGCATCCCGGGTCAACCGGCAGGGTAAACGGCATCTCGCGGGTCTGCAGGTAATTGGGGGCCATATCCCACACTGCCTTCTTCGCGTACCAGTTCACCGGAATCTCAAACCAGTAGCCCTCCCGGCCAAACAGGTAGGTACGGCCGCGCGTGCCCGATCCAAGAAAGTAGCTTAACTGCTGCTCGCCCTTGAGCGTGTCCCCTGGCCGTTCATAACGGAGCCACGCCTTGCCGTCACGCAGCGCGAGCTCGTAATGAACGCCTGATGCGGCGTGCGTAAATGCGCCAGGGATCAGGCCCTCTTCCGCAGGACCGCTGGCATTTGCCATTGCCGTCTTGCGGTAGCTCTCAACGATCTTCTGGTGACACCTAGCGCAGGAGTTACTCTCCTGTGCCGCGGCCTGAGAGAGAGCGGCCGTGAGGAGGACGGCAAAGATGAGAGCGCGGCTCAGAAGCATGCTGGATAGAAAGCTAGCGGAAGTTGCATGCGCTTGTACATCCATGGCTGCCTCTGCTGCGTGCCGCAGCCTGGCCGGAGGACCGGGAGCCTGAGGACCGGGAGGCGGAGAGCCGGAGACGCGATCGTTTTCGTGCAATCAATGCTGCCATGTCAAGTGTGCGATGGAGAGCTTCTGGCGGTGAGTGTTTTGCGGCCGGCGCTTCGCGTCTTCGCCCTGGTGGCGGCTGAGACGCGGGTATCGCTGAAGTCGCGCGGTCTGCTAC
>CAYQYM010000121.1:0-7069 GCA_964421715.1 uncultured Acidipila sp. | reverse complement strand
CGCACGAGCAGCAGGTTGCCGACGTTGGCGCAGGCGATGAGCAGCACCACGGCTGCCATGCCCTGCAGGGCACGCAGCGGCTTGCCGATGTCGTCGTCCAGTGTGGCCGTGCCGCGGGCCCCCGGCACCACCCATAGCCGCGTCCGCAGCCATGCAGCTTTGTCCTCGATGGCCTCTTTGTGCTTCAGGCCAATGTCGCGGCGCCAGTTGAACCAGATCGTGTTCAGCTCCGCGCTGGCCTGCGAGGCGGTGACTCCCGGCTTGAGCCTGCCCACGAGATTCAACCAGCGGTTCAGGTCTTCCTCATTCCGATCCTGCCGCTCCTCAAGGATGGCGCTGCTCAACGCCAGAGGAACGTAGGCTGCCGGAAGGAACTCGTCAAACAGGCCGCGATAGCGAACCACGCCGACCACGGTGAACGGCTTGCCCGCGATCTTCACCTGCGTGTTCAGGATGGAGGGGTCGCCGCCCAGCCGGCCCTGCCAGTCGTCATAGCTGAGCACCGCCACATGATTTCCTGCGTGCTTCACATCATCGGAGGGAAGCAGTGTCCGCCCAAGGTAGGGCGTAATCCCGAGCACGTCGAAGTAGTTCCCGCTCACCAGCTCCAGGTTGACCTCCCGGGCCTGCGTACTGGTCACAAGCGTGGTGTCCGCGGGTGAGACCGCGGCCAGTCCGCTCAGAGTGTGTGTCTGGTCGCGCAGCCGCTCATAAGCGGGATAGGCGAAGTAGCGCGCCATGTCGCCGCCAAAGCTCGAAAACGAGCCGGTCTCGCTCATCGATTTTTCATTCAGCATCACCAGCGAGCGCGCATCGCGCACCGGCAGCCGACGCAGCAGCACCTGATGAAAGACGGTAAAGATGGCCGTGTTGGCGCCGATGCCTAGCGCCAGCGTCAGCAAGGCAGTCAGTGCAAAGCCAGGGGACTTTCTCATCTGGCGGACGGCATAACGCAGGTCTTCGGTCACGTTCATCGCGGGTTTGATCCCCTGGCCAGAGGTGAGAGACACTCGGGCCTCAAGCATCTGGATGCATGTAGTATTCCAGAGGGCGGATCTCGCCTTTGCATTGAGAGCATGTAGGTTAGAGTCATGGCATCCGCCCCGGAGGCGGCCAGGGTGTCCGAATCCGGACGGCCTATCGTCCAGATCCGGACACCCTGGCCGCATTCGAGCCTGCATCATCCTTCATCACCAAGTCCACTGCTCTGAGACGTAGTCGGATAAAGTTTTTCTATTCTGCTCCCTTTACAATCAGCTCTATTGTCATGCGTATCGTTCAATCTGTCAGTGGAGCATTCCACCACGTCGACCTAGCCAACCAGTTGGTGCGGCATGGGCTGCTGGAGCGCATCTTCTCGACCTTTCCCTGGCGCAGGCTAGCACGTGAGGGGGTTCCGCGAGAGCTGGTTTCTACCTTCCCCTGGATTCACACACCCTACATGCTCTGGGGGCATGCGCGCTGGGTGCCCTCCGGCTTGCGAGCTGGAGTAAGCAAATTGAATCAGCGCACCTTTGACCAGTGGGTATCAAAGCGGCTGCCGCCAGCGGACGCGCTGATTGCCCTCTCTGGTTCCGGCCTGCGCTCTGGCATTGCTGCGCAGCGCCAGGGTACCCGTTATATCTGTGATCGCGGCTCCTCACACATCCGCTTCCAGCGAGACATACTAGAAGATGAATACCGCCGTTGGGGTGTGGCTAAAGAACCTGTCGATCCTTGGGTAATCGCACAGGAGGAGTCTGAGTACGACGCCGCAGATGCCATTACCATTCCCTCCACCTTCTGCCAGAGATCGTTTCTTGCAATGGGCATTCCTGCCGAGAAGCTCAACATCGTGCCCTACGGTGTCCGGCTTGACCGCTTTCATCCCGTGGCAGAGCCTTCGGCCACCGAATTTCGCGTGCTCTTTGTAGGCCAGGTAAGTCTCAGGAAGGGAGTTCCCTACCTGCTGGAGGCGTTCAGGAAACTTCGCCATCCAGCCAAGCGCCTGCGCATCATCGGGGCAGTGGCAGACGATCTGCGGCCCGTGCTGGCCAAGGCCGATCTCAACCAGGTGGAATTCGTAGGACGCCTGCCGCAGGCATGTCTCAACGAGGAGATGAGCGCGGCTCACGTCATGGTGCTGCCATCCATTGAGGAAGGACTGGCGTTAGTGCAAGGGCAGGCGATGGCCTGCGGATGTCCATTGATCAGCTCACGTAACACGGGAGCCGAGGACCTTTTTTCAGATGGGAAGGAGGGCTTTATTGTCGAGCCACGCTCATCGCCAGCCATTGCGGGAAAGTTACAACACCTGGCAGACGCACCAGATGTGCGCGGCAGAATGGCAGAAGCTGCCCTGGCACGCGTTCGATCGCTCGGCGGCTGGGACGACTACGGTGACCGCATGCTAAAAGTTGTAAGCCGAGTGATCGAGTATCCTGTACACGCGACTTTGCATTGAGCTGCGAATCTCTTCACAACTTTGCAAGAGCCAGCCCGGTTAACAGGCCAGCTCTCTTCTGCAAATTCTGTGACAGGCACCCTCAGTGCGGCTTGCGAAACTCGATCTCGTCCTCGTGCAGAAAATACTCTGCCGAGCAGTGGTCTGAACCGCAGATCATCGACTGCGCGCCTATGTACTGCGCCTTCGTGATGAGTCCAAGCGAGCCGCAACTGGGGCAGGCCAGCACCGCCCAGTAAGGATTCCTCGCATCGCCCATGTCTCCCGCATTTTCCAACACAAACATTGTGCCCGGCTCCATCTGTTCCGGGATCCACTCTTCCAGAGTCTGAAGTTCCTCTGACATGGCTGCCTCCATAGGTGTGTGGGTCTGCGGTTTTGGCCTGTTCAGGGCCGGTTGGGCGCAACATCCCGTCTTACCAGGCCTGGCGGGCGTACTCAGGCCCTGCTACCTCCTTTACGTTGGCCGGCTCTCGCTTACAGAGGGCCGGGTCCGGCCTGAGCGGACGCACCGCATCTGACAGGCATAGGAGAAACATCGGCTGCCGCGCGTTGCGCAGCAGGTCGATCACCTGCTGCGCCTCCGTCTCCAGATAAATGTGCTTCCCGTCCAGGAGAAGATGATGCTCTGAGCGTCCTTCCACAAGGTCAGCCAGGCGCATCTTGAGGTCTCGGCGAAGAAAACGCAGCACGCGACGCACCTGCTGCAACGAGATGTGACGCTGGCGTAACTCTTCGATCACCAGCAGCTCCACTAGATCAGAAGAGGAGTAGACGCGGCGGCGGCCTTCGCGGCCGGGGACGACGATGCGGCGCTCGTCCCACCACTGCAGCTGGCGGGCGCTGATCCCGGTCAACTGCATCACCTCGCGCGTGCTGAAGCGCTCTTGCCGCATAGGCTCTGGCACTCCCTTGCGCGAAACATTTCGCGCCGGAAATGTTTGGACCCATTCAACGCCTGCCCGGCCCTGCTGTCAATCAAACAAAGCGCTCATAGCTGTGCACTTTGTTGACAAGCTCGATTCCGATTGTGAATGGACCACTGGGTTCCCGAGTCCGGGCGTGGTTTACGGCTTGGAGGGCTTAGCCTGCAACTCGGCCTTGCGCTTCTGTTCGAGCGCATGGAGGCGGGCGGTGTCAGCCTCCACCTGGGCCCGCGCACGGGCAATCTGCTCATCTAGTGGGCCGACATCAAGCATTGTGTAGAGCTGTGCATGCTCCATCTGCAGCCGGGCCTGCTCCATCTGCCTGCGGAACTCGGGCGAGTTGATCTGGGCCTGGGCCTCTGCGAGTGCGCGCTGCGCGTCGGCAAGCTGCCGCTGGGTCTCCCCGCTGCGAAGCCTCTCGCCAGCCCTGGTTGCCTGCTCGATCCATTCCTGCATCTGTTTCTGGAACTCCGGCGACCAAAGCTTCGCGGTGGCCGCATCGATCTGGCTCTGAAGCCGTGGACTTAAATCTTCGGGACGCACGGTGAGGCTCAGCACCGGCGGGGCTGGTGCGGCGGGCTGCACCGCAGGCGGCGCCATCGGGAGAACGGGCTGGGGTGCCTGCGCCGGGTCTGGCACAGGCGTCTCTGCCTGAGTTGACGCTGGTGGCCTCGGCGCAGGACGGGAGCTTGCAGCCGGAGCTGGCGCTGGATTGGGCTGCGCGTCCTGGCTAACCTGCAAAGCCGGGGCCGTGGCAGCGGGCGTGACAGTATCCGTGGCAACCATTTGTCCGGCTGCTGGAGTAATGGGCCAATGGGCGACAGGCGGCGGAACCTCGGCCGCCAGCACGACCGCCGGCTTGAGGTGCAGCGTAAAGCAGAGAGCCAGTACCCCTCCCGCGATCAGGAACGAAGCCAAGACCGTCCCACGGCTTGCGGCGCGGCGGCTGCTGCTGTTTAGCAATTGCATGATTCTTACCTCCAGTTCACTTCTGTGGCTCAAGAGACTTGTTGCTGAGCTGCCGGTCCGGGGCTGCAGCCGGGCGGTTACGGCGAGCAGACTTTCCGCGTAACCATTCGCGGATTGAAGCATCCCGGCGGCGAACGCGTCGCATATCTGCTCGCGGGTGCGGCGAAGCCGTGCGTGCAGAAGCTGCGTGGCCGGATGATAGGCGAGGGGGGCGGAGAGCGTTTGCGTGAGCAGGTGCAGAAGGTAATCGTGCCGACGGATGTGGGCGAGCTCGTAAAAGAAGATGGCCGCCAGTTCCCTCTCGCTGCTGGCCTCCGCCAGGCCCACGGGCAGAATGAGGGCAGGATGCCGTACGCCTATCACCATCGGCGTTCCAGCGGCCCTGGAAGATAGAAGCTCGGGCTGGGCGACGCGGGCAGCTCTACAACAGCGCTTGAGCAGGGCGGCGCTCTCCGCGGAGATCCCGGCAGGGACGGCCTTAGCGCGCAACTGCGCGGACCTTCGCCGTGCATCGGCAAGCTGTATCAGCCTGAGCGCAACTATCACCAGGTAGAGCGCCGCCAGCCAGCGCAGGGTCATGATCGAGATGGGCAGCGCGCGCAGCCGGACCCAGGTCCCCTGCCGCACCGCAGATACAGGCGCGGCAAAGCCCGGCGTGGTAACAGGCAAGGCGCCGCTGCTCGCCGATGCGAACGGCAGGGGCAGTGCCATGCCGTCGGTGGATGCCCTTGCCTCCGGCTCTATCGCTCGCTGCTGGCTCGCCCCGCTGCTTCCCACGCCTTCGCCGCTGTGCATTCCCATCGCGGGCAGCAGGAGCCCCAACGCCAGCGCAAGCAGCCAGGCAGCATGCTGGGAGCGCAGGCCGGGCCGCAGCACTCGTATCAACAGCCAGGCCGAGCCGGCCAGCAGCGGCAACTGCCAGAGTGAATTGGCAAGATATTCGACCAGCAGGCGGTCCATCAGCGGCCTCCCTTCACACTGCCTGAAGCCGAAGAAGAACGCGCCTGCCCGGTATGCTCTGCCAGGCGCCGCCCCAGCCGCTCGATCTCCTCGGGTGTAATCTGGCGCGCCTCCACCATCGCCATCACCATATCTTCCGCCGAACCGCTGAACATGCGGTGCAGCAGGTCGGCGATGGCACCGCCGCTCGCCTTCTGGCGGGAGACCACAGCCTCGTAGCAAAACGCCCTGCCCTGCGGCTTGCGCCTGACCTGCTTCTTGCGCACGAGAATGTTCAGCATGGTCTGCACCGTGGTGTATGCGAGCCCGCCGCCAAGCCTCCCCTGCACCTCGGCTACGGTGGAGGCGCCGGCGTCCCAAAGCGCCTGCATCACCTCAAGCTCAAGCGGGGTGAGCACCTGCCCCTTACGGCGTTTCAGCGTCATAGCATGCAGCTCCTATACTGTTAGGAGCATTAAGCCGCATACGGCGGATACTTGTCAACTAATCTTTTAGGAGTTGGCGAACGAACAAAGGAGTTGGCGAACGAAAGAGAGGACGCGCAGTCCGCGCGTCCTCCCCGGGGCAGGTTCGGCGGTTAGTTGTCGTTGCGCCGGTGCAGGGTCGGCCGGTCGTTCCCGTTCTGCGTGGCACCGGGATTGTTCGGGTCGTTCGGGTCGCTCGTGCCCACGCGACGCAGGGTCGGCTTCTTGCCGTTCTGCGTGTCCTTGAGCTTGCGCTTGTTCTCGATGCGGGCGAGGCGCGCCTTGACGTCGTCGAACTCCGAGGTCGTAACCATGTACTCGGGACGCGGCGGCAGAATTTTTGCGATCTCCTCCTGCGAGTGCTGGATGCGGTCCGGCGTCTGCGGATGTGTGGAGAACGCCCTGGAAAGCAGGCCGGGCTTTTGTTTCTGGAGATTCTGGATCTTTTCAAAGAAGGAGATGAACGCCTGCGGATCGTAACCGGCACGGTACGCGTACTGAATGCCAAGATAGTCTGCCTGCGTCTCGAACTCGCGCGAGAACTGGAGGAAGGTGACGGGTATACCGATGCTTGCCGCCTCGTAAATGGCGTAGCCGGTCCAGCTATAACCGGTCATCATGATGAGCGGGATCGTACCAAGGTTGGCATAATTGGCGCGCGTCTGCTCGCGGGCAGCGTGGTGGGCCGCAACGTGCGCGATCTCATGCGCCATCACTCCGGCCAGCTCCGCCTCGTCGTCCGCAGCGAGGATCAACCCTGAGTTGACATAAAAGAAGCCGCCGGGTAGCGCCATGGCATTGATCTCGTCGGAGTCGATGACCTTGATGGTAAAGGGAACCTTCGCGTCGGAATTCCGTACCAGGTTCTGGCCGATGCGGTTAACGTATTCGGTAACGACGGGGTCGGTGATGAAGTGCGTACTCTTCTCAAGCATCGCTGCGTAACCGCGGCCCATCTTGATCCCGGACTCGGTCGAGTACCAGTTCCCCATGCCACGGCCGCCAATGTTGCGCGAACCTACGGCACTGACGTCTTCCATGCTTCCGGGGCGAACACCTGGCATCGGCTTGTCGGGAACAGGCGGCACAGCGGCATCAGCCGGGCTTGGCGATGCAGTTGCGGCAGTGTCCGAGGGGCCCTGCGCCGTATCAGCCGGAGACCCCGCCGGCGCGGCTGGAGCCGAAGGTGAAGTCGGAGCAGGTTTGCCACTCTGCTGCGCCAACGTAGCCGGTGAAAGGGAAATTGACGCCGCAAACAGAAGAGCCGCAGAGGAGTGATGGAAAAGACGCATGGTACACCTGGAAGG
>CAYQYM010000120.1:0-7077 GCA_964421715.1 uncultured Acidipila sp. | reverse complement strand
GCCGCCCCGCGACATCACCCCCCGCTCATCCGCGTGGCCAAAGTCGTGCACCAGCTCGCCCGGCTCCTGGTCGTAGAGCGCCGTGCCGACGGGCACCTTCAGCACGATGTCGCAGCCGTCCTGCCCAGTGCAGTTTGAGCCCATGCCGTGCTCGCCGCGTCCAGCCTTGTGCTCGGGATTGTAGCGGAAGTGTACCAGCGTGTTGTGCCGCTCGCTTGATTCCATGATGACGTCGCCGCCGCGTCCACCATCACCGCCCGAGGGACCGCCGCGCGGCACAAACTTTTCGCGCCGGAATGCCATGCAGCCATTACCGCCGTCCCCTGCCTTTACCCTGATGCGTGCTTCGTCAATAAACATTTCGCTTGTCTAGTCTAACGAATCGAGTATCCTCGAAGCACTTATACCAGCAGCTCAGCCGTGCGAACACGCCGTCGCGCGTTCGCCCACCATGACCGGAATCTGACCGGGTAGTGCCCGCGCCGACAGAGCGCGTGTGCCCCGAAGCTACTTCCTTTCCCTTGAGATGCGTCCGGAAACCCCTGCCGGTCCTGTGTCTGTAGGTTCGGTCTTGCCGCATTTTCTGTCTTGAGGAGCCGCTGTCTTGACAAAGCTACTGCGCCTGCTCGCCGCGCTACCGCTCTGCGCCCTCGCAGCCGCGCAGTCCACCACCGGCGGAGCCGTCGCCGGCGAGGTCGCAGACGCGCAGGGCAGACGCATCGCCGGCGCGCATGTAGAGATTCTTGAACCGGCAACGGGTGCATCGCAGGTGCTCGCCTCAGGCGATACCGGCGAGTATCGCTTCCCCGGCCTGACGCCGGGCACCTACTCGGTTGTCATCCAGGCACCGGGATTCGCCGCCTGGCAGGCACCGACGGTCACGGTTGAGATTGGCCGCCTCACCGTGCTGAACGCGGCACTCGCAGTCGGCAGCACCCAGCAGACCGTGGAGGTGCACACCGAGGCGCCTGCACTCGACACGACCACGGCTGCCGTGACCAACAACATTGACCAGGCACAGATTGAAGGGTTGCCCAGCAACGGACGCCGCTGGTCCAACTTCGCCCTGCTGGCGCCCGGCGTCACCCCGGACCAGGACGGCTTCGGCCTGCTCAGTTTTCGCGGGATCAGCGTGCTGCTGAACAACAGTACCGTGGACGGAGCAGACAACAACCAGGCCTTCTTCTCCGAAGAACGCGGCCGCACGCGGATCGGCTACTCCACCAGCCAGGCAGCCGTCCGCGAGTTCCAGGTGAACACCTCGAACTACTCGGCGGAGTATGGCCGCGCAGCGGGCGGCGTCGTCAACACCGTCACGCGCTCTGGCACGAATCGGCTGCGCGGGCAGCTCTTCTTTTATGATCGCGACAACGCCTCGGGTTCGCAGAACAGGTTCACCACGCTGACCACCCTCAACCCCAACGGCCAATACGTAACCAACCTTTACAAGCCGAAGGACTGGCGCAAGCAGTGGGGCGCGAACGCAGGCGGGCCGATCCGCCACGACCGCATCTTCTGGTTCTTCGCCTACGACCAGTACCGCCGCAACTTTCCTGGCGTGGCCCGCGCCGGCGCTCCGTCCAAACTGTTCCAGGCGCCCTCGGCACAGAGTCTCACCGTTCTCGCCGCACGCATCGGCGTCAGTGTGCCCCAGGCCCGCGCGAACTACAACAACGTGCTCGCCGGTCTTGCCTCGCTGCTCGGCAACGTGCCCCGCACCGCTGAGCAGTACATCGTCTTTCCGAAGTTCGATTGGCAGTTTACTGAGCGTGATCACCTCACGTTGCAGTACAACCGCATGCGCTGGACCTCCCTGAATGGCGTGCTGACACAGGCTTCCGACACCTACGGCACACACAGCTTCGGCAACGACTACGTCAAGGGGGACTGGGGCGTCGCGCGCTGGCAGCACTTCGTCACCTCAAACATTTTGAACGAAGCCCGCTATCAGTACGGACGCGACACTGAGTCAGCGTTCAGCGCGCAACCCGCGCCATTCGAGCAGACCTTTTCCGGCAACGTCTTCGGGCGCCCGCCGCAGGTCTCCCTGGCCGGTGGCAGCTTCGGCTTTCGCTTCGGCAAGCCGGCCCTGCTCGATCGCATCGCTTATCCCGATGAACGGGTGCAGCAGTTTGTAGACACCGCTACCTGGGTTCGCGGCAATCACACCTTCAAGGCTGGGTACGACCTGAATTACATCAACGAATACACAAATTCAATTTACGATTCCAATGGCACTTACAACTACAGCAACACGCTCGACTTCGTCTCCGACTACTACTCGCCCAACCGCTGCACCGGCTCAAGCCTCGGCGTCGGGAACCTGCCCTGCTATTCCTACTTCCAGCAAGGCATCGGCCCTGCGGCCTTTGAGTTTCAGACCGCAGATCACGCCGCATTCTTAACCGACGAGTGGAAGCTGCGGCACGGCCTCACCTTCTCCTATGGCATTCGCTACGAATACGAGCAACTGCCTAACACCAATCCGCGCGTGGCCAATCCTGATCTGCCCGCAACGTCGCGGACCCCCCACGACACCAACAATTTTGGCCCGCGTCTCGGCTTGGCCTGGGATGTCTTCGGCACGGGGCATACCGTGCTGCGTGCGGGTGCTGGCATCTACTACGGGCGCATCATTAACTCCACCGTCTTCAGTGCGCTCACGGCTACGGGCATCCCCAATTCACAGCGCAATTATTTTTTTCGCCCCACCGACGCCGGTGCTCCGCCGTTTCCGTTTGTCTTCTACTCGACGCCTGCGCTCTCCGCGAAGCCAAATGCTGTCTACTTCGACACGCACTTTCAAAACCCGCAGATTTATCAGACCGAGATCTCGCTGGAACACGAATTGCGCTCAGGCACGGTTCTTAGCCTCACCTACATGGGTAGCTTCGGGCGCGAGCTGCCCAACTTCATCGATACCAACATCAACCTTGGCACCGGCCAGACAATCACCTACCAGGTTGACGACGCTACACGTAAGGGTCCGCTTAAAGGAACCTACACCTCGCCCTTCTACACGCAGCGGCTTAACCCGAAGTACCAGCAGATCACGGCCATCAGCAGCGCAAGCAATTCCGTTTATCACGCCGGAGTGCTCAAGCTCAGCCATCGTCTGACGGGTTCGATCCACCTTCAGGGAGCTTACACCTTCGCGCACGCCATCGACTACAACCAGAACGCAACCACCTTTTACAACGGCAATGATGTTCTCGACCCGGCAGATTTTCACCTCGAATACGGCAACTCAGACTATGACGTTCGCCACCGCATCGCGGGCAGCATCATCGCACGCGCACCTTGGCGCGCACACGGCCCGCTTGGATACCTGGTGAACGGCTACGCGATTGCCCCGGTGATCGAGTTGCGCACTGGGCTGCCTTTTTCGATGCGCACCTCGGGCGCGGTGCCCTTCACGGAGTACGTCGACAGCTTGAATCGCACCGAAAAGGTGATCGGGATTGGCCCCGGTATCAACGGCTCCGGCGGAGACAACCGGATCGCTGCCGTCGGCCGCAATACTTTCCGATATCCCCGTATCTACAACGTGGACGCGCGAATCTCCAAAACGACACGGATAGGTGAGAACAGGCGGCTGGAAGTACTCGGCGAGGTGTTCAATGCGCTGAACCACCAGAACGTGACAGACATTAACACCACCGGATACGTCCTTTACGGGGCTGCGAGCCCCGGCAGCCTGCCCGTGCTGCGTTACGAAAGCGGAGCCAACGGCACGGCGCAGTTCTATACCATTCGCAACGCGAACAGCAACACACTCTACGGCGTACGCCAGATTCAGCTCGGCATTAAGCTCTTCTACTAAGCCTGCTTCACTCCACCGGCTTTGGGTTGGCAGCCGTGAACTCGGAGCAGCATGGCCGTTCCACGTTGCCGTACTCCATGTACTCCACCCGTGTGCCGTCGGAATCAAAGACATTCAACTGCCGCTTGCCGTCCCTGCCGATCTGTGGGTACGTATCGGCGGGCACCAGCCGGCCGGCCGCGTGAAGCTCCGTGTAAGCGCGCTCCATATCCACCACTCCGATTGAGAAGTGATTCAGCACCCCGAGCTGCTTCTGCGAGATGCCTGCGGGAATGCCCGCTCCGGAAGGGCCGCTGGTCAGCATGTATTCCAGCCAGTCGCTTCCCTCCGGCACCTGCTGCGACACCCAGTCAACCTTGCCCGCCTGCATGCCTCCGAACCAGTAGGGCCTGAAGCCGAGCAGCGCACGGTAGAAGTCGTCCTCTATGCGGCGATCGTGCACCAGCATGCCCACGTGGATCAGGCGATGGCCTACCAGCTTCGCGCTGCTCACCTGCTTTGGGTGCGCGGGCGGCTGCATGAACTCAACCCTGTTGCCCTCAGGGTCATGCACATAGAACCACGCGCTGCCGTCGGTGGCGTGCTCCACCTTCGCCGGCGCATCCACGTTATGCCGCGCAAGGTAGGCGCGGAGAGCCTCGGCGTTCACGGTGTTATAGGCCAGGTGGTCAAGCCGGTTGACGCCTGCGCCGGCAGTGAGCGGCAGCACCTCTATAAATTGCTCGGCATTGATGTAATAGCGCGCTCCGCTCTTTGCCTCCGGGTCAGGGGCCCGAACCGCGCCGATCTTATCCACGTAAAAAGATCGAGCAACCGCAGGGTCCTTTGCATACACAGCGATGTGCGAGATTCCGGTGATTGCCGGGCGCGACGCATTTTGTCCGTACGCCGAGGCGCAGAAGGGGGCAAGGAACCCAAAAAGCAGCGCGGAAAATGGCCGATGTCTCATGGCCAACACCATACTCCTCCCAGCAATCCTGTTTGAATGCGGCTCTCTGAAATTGAATGAGCCTGGGGAGCCGCCAGCACCAGGATCCTTACCTTGAGCCGAACCGCCATCTCACACCCTCCACGTTCCAGGCCATGCCTCCCAAGACCAAGCCCAGTCGAAACCAGTACGAGCTAGCGTCCCAGCGCTGCGGCGCCGTCATCCTGGCTGCAGACCTGTTGCCTACTCCCCCAGGCTGGCATCTACACTTCTTCGAGCATGTCCGTTACCCGTCCGCCAGCCCGGTCTCGCAACCGCAGCCGCTCCCTCACGCAGTTCGCCCAGGAGCCACTGCTGCTGCTCGCCCTCTCGGTAGCAGCGCTCTACTACGGCCGCGCCATCCTCATCCCGCTGGCCATGGCGCTCACGCTTCACTTCCTGCTGGCTCCGGCTGTGGCCCTGCTGGAACGCGCGCGGCTGCCGCGCGTGCCCGCCGTGCTGGTGACGGTCGCCCTCATATTCGCGCTCATGGCCAGCATCGGGTGGGTGGTCGCCCGTCAGCTCGTCCAGGTGGCCAACGACCTGCCCAGCTACCGGCTCAACATCCGTGACAAAATCAGCAGCCTGCACCTGCCCACCACCGGTCCACTCGGCACGGCAGTAGCAAGCCTCAGCGAGGTGGAGAAGGAGCTGTCCTCAAAGCCCGCGCCCACGCAAGCCATTGAGAGTGCCCGCAACACACGCCGCGCCCGCGAGGCCCGGCACGAAGCAGGGGAAAAGCAGCCCACACCGGTTGTTATCGTGCCTGCGCCGGTGTCAGACCTGGCCTACCTGCGCTCGCTCGCCATAACGCTGCTTCGCCCGCTCGGCACCGCCGGGATGGTCTTCATCTTCACCCTCTACATGCTGCTCAAGCGGGAAGACCTGCGCAACCGCCTGCTGTTGCTGGCTGGCATGGGCCACATGAACGTGATGGCACAGGCCATGAACGACGCCGCTACCCGCATCAGTCGTTACCTCGTGATAAATGCAGTGGTCAACGCCACCTATGGCGTGGTCGTCGGCATTGGTCTTTACCTGCTCCACGTGCCTTACGCTACGCTCTGGGGAGCGCTCGCCGGTATCCTCCGCCTGGTGCCTTATGCGGGCACACTTGCCGGCGGCATCATGCCTGTCAGCTTCGCCCTCGCCGTCTTCGACAGTTGGGGGCCGCCGCTTTACGTCCTGCTGCTCATCGCGTTGCTCGAGGCCGTGCTCAGCAACTTCCTGGAGCCCTGGCTCTACGGCAACCACACCGGCATCTCGTCGCTCGCGCTCGTCACAACGGCCGTCGTCTGGACCCTGCTCTGGGGCATCCCGGGGCTCGTGCTCTCCACCCCGCTTACGGTCTGCCTTATCGTGATGGGCCGGCATATCCCGCAACTCTCCTTCCTGCACATTCTGCTGGGAGACGAGGCCGAACTCGCGCCCGAAGCCCACTTCTATGAGCGCCTGCTTGCCATGGATCAGGCCGAAGCCCGTGCCATTGCCGACAAGTTTCTCGAGACGAGGCCGATGGCCGATCTCTACGATACCGTCGTGCTGCCCGCGCTCGCGCTTGCCGAACAGGACCGTCACAAGGGCGCGCTTGAGGACTCCCGCGCCAGCTTCCTCTTCCAGTCCGCCACCGAGCTCATTGCGGAAATGGCCGACAATCACGCCGTCACTGCCACCGCGCCCGATTCCACGCTGCCCCGCAGCCGCGCCTGCGCTGTTGTCTGCGTGCCCGCCGCAGACCAGGCCGATGAGATCGCCGCGACCATGCTGGCGCAACTGCTCGAGCGGCTCGGCCATAAAACCATGCTGCTGCCCGCAGCCGCACTTGCGCCGGAGGTGCTCAATCGCATCGGCCAGGAGCGGGATACGGTCGTCTTTCTCTCCGCGCTGCCGCCTTTTGCCTTCGCCCGCGCGCGCTCGCTCGCCCTGCGCATCCGCGAGCACCTGCCGGAGAACCGCCTGCTCGTGGGCCTCTGGGCTAGCAGCGTGCAGGCCGATCCCTCGCTCACCGGCAACCCCGAGCGGTTCGGAGCCGCCCGGCCTGAGGCGGTCGTGCGCTCGCTGACGCAAGCCATACGCCAGATCGGAGCCTGCACGCACGAGGGTTTAGCGCCCGCAACGCAGGCGAATGCAGCCGAAGCTGCCGCGGAACCGGCAGTTCAGGCCTGAACCCGGGTTATGTTGTGAGAGCAGTCTTGGAAACGATGCGGGAGAGCTGGCTCTAAAGATTGGGCCGCTGCAGGAACACAGTGGAAAGTTGGCCCCGTACTGCCGGCGCCAATGCATCCAT
>CAYQYM010000119.1:0-7111 GCA_964421715.1 uncultured Acidipila sp. | reverse complement strand
CTGGCCTGGCTGGGCGCTGGGCGTGAAGGGAGGCCGGAAAAGCCGGGAGGTTGTGGGTTGGGTTTCAGACAGCGCAACCATGCAGTTGCGCAGGTCGCCCGGGGGCAGCATGTTGAAGTCTTTGCGCAGCCGCCCGCTGGAACCGCCGTCATCGGTCACCGTTACCACGGCAGCAAGATCGCTGATGAGGCAGGGCAGCGTGGGGCAGTCGTCCGCAAGCGGCGAAGCCACATACCGCTTGAGGCCACGCAGCAGGGTGGAGAGGCCCGTGCCCCCGCCGAGCGCGACCACGCGCAGGGCGGTACGTGGCGTGGAGAAGAGCGCCCGGTCTTCGGTGGTGGACTGCAGTTGCATCCCGGAGTGAAGTGTACCGCGAAAGTTCTAGTGGCTCGACCAGGTCTTGTCGCCGGAGTTGCACAGCGGCTCAAGCGTACACTCCACGCAGCGCGGCTTGCGCGCCACGCAGACGAGACGGCCATGCTGAATCATCTCGTGCGAGAAGGCGATCCAGCGGTCGCGAGGAATGATCTTCATCAGGTCGCGCTCGACCTTCTCGGGCGTCGTCTCGCGGGTGAGCTCGAGCCGCTGCGAGAGCCGCAGCACATGCGTGTCGACCACTACGCCCTCTGCCTTGCCGTAGGCCACGCCGAGAACGACGTTCGCTGTTTTGCGCGCGGCCCCGGGTACGGTCAGCAGCTCGTCCATCTGCCGTGGCACCTCGCCTGCAAAGTCGCGCACGATGCGGCGTGCTGCGCCTGAGATGGATTTGGCCTTGTTGCGGTAAAACCCTGTCGAGCGAATGATCTCCTCAATCGCGGGCAAGGAGGCCTCAGCCATCGCCTGCGGTGTGGGAAAGGCGCGGAACAGCTTCGGCGTGACCATGTTCACGCGTGCGTCAGTGCATTGTGCGGAGAGAATGGTTGCGACCAGCAGCTCCCAGGAATCACGATGCAGGAGCGCACACTCCGCATCCGGATAGGCGCGGGCGAGTCCGTCCAGGATCGCGGCAACCCGCTCCGGACGGGTGGCGCGGCCGGGGCGTGCCGGCAGGACAGCTTTCGCAGCCTTGCCGCGCTTTTCCGGCCTTGCTCCGGAGACGGCGCTCTTTTTAGAAATAGGCACGATGCATACCAGCCGGGTTTGCTACGGACGACAGGAGAAGCCGGCCGATGGCAGTTCTCGGCCGGGTTGTCACGAGAAGCTATCCGAGGCGATCCAGCATGTCCTGGGGAGACATCCGGATGCAGGTAAAAATGGGCGTGTCCTTGAGCGTATAGACGCTGATCTCGGTCTCACGGAGCTGCTGCACCAGGTCCAGAAAGTCCTCAGGGAAGTTCGTCTCGAAGGCGACAACGAACTCCTGGTCGTCAATGCCGAACGAGTAGGTCGTGTTCAGCTTGACGCGCGGGTAGAGGTGGCCGACGCGGATGTGCTCGTTCATGAGCCGCTGACGCTCTTCCATGGGCAGCAAATACCAGGAACGCGTCTTCCAGAAGGGGTAAATGAAGATATACTTCTGGCCGCCCGGCCGGATGGCGCCGCGCGAATCGTGCTGGCCTTCGTGCTCGTGGCCGATGAGGTACTGGGAGCGCTTGGTCATCGCCAGGTAGCTGTAAGGCGTCTCAAGGTAGCCGCCCAGCGGAGTGGCCATCAGTTCGGCCGTCATCTGGTTCAGGTCGTCAGGGCTGTAGCAGATGCGCCACAGGGCCAGATCGCAGTCGCCGCGCGTGCCAACGGTGGAGTAGGTGAGCGTCAGCAGGCGTTCGGGCTGGTTCCAGCGATCGATCACCTCGGCGAAGAGCCGCTTGTGCTCGGCCTTCTCTGCCGCGGGCAGCCGGCGCCACTCGGGAAGCACCTTCAGAAAGCTGAAGTGCACTGTCTGGCGCCTGACCGGCTTTTCTTCCCTGGCGGCGTGCTGCGGCATTGCCTGTTCTGCGACTGCGGACTCTGACATGAAGACGACTCCTGTTGTATTAGCCCAACTCTTCATGCTAACAAAGCCCGCAGCCGCTGGTTTGAGTCGCGTGACACTTCCGACGCCTGTTTCCGCCGCGACAGAGGCCTATTGGCTAGCCGCGCGAGGGATGCACCTTGAGGATCTCCCGCGCGATCACCATGCGCTGAATTTCGCTGGTGCCTTCTCCTATGGTGCACAGCTTTACATCGCGGTAGAACTTCTCCACCGGGTAGTCCTTGATGAAGCCGTAGCCGCCGTGCAACTGCACCGCCTCGTCGCACAGGCGCACGGCTACCTCGCTGGCCTTGAGCTTGGCCATGGACGACTCGCGCGTCACCTTCTGCCCCGCATCCTTAAGCACGGCGGCACGCTGCGTGAGCAGGCGGGCGGCGTCCAGCTCCGTGGCCATGTCGGCCAGCTTCCACTGGATGCCCTGGAACTCGGCGATGCTCTTGCCGAACTGACGGCGCTCCTTCACGTATTTCAGGCTGGCATCCAGCGCGCCGCGACCGATGCCGAGCGAGAGCGCGGCGATCGAGATGCGGCCGCCGTCGAGGATGCGCATCGAATCCACAAAGCCTTCGCCCTCCTTGCCCAGCAGGTTTTCGGCGGGAATCTCGCAGTCCTCAAAGATCAGCTCTGCCGTGTCGCTTGCGCGCAGGCCCAGCTTATTCTCCTTCTTGCCGGGGCGGAAGCCGGGCGTGCCTTTTTCCACGATGAATGCGGAAAGCCCCTTGGTGCCGAGCTCACGGTCTGTAACTGCGATCACCACTGAGACATCGGCATACGTGCCGTTTGTGATGAAGGTCTTGTTGCCGTTCAGCACCCACTTGTCGCCTTTGCGCACGGCCGTGGTGCGCGCACCGGCTGCATCTGAGCCGGAGCCGGGCTCGGTGAGTCCCCAGGCGCCCAGCCATTCACCGCTGGCCAGCCGGGGAATGTAGCGGCGGCGCTGCTCCTCTGTGCCTGCGAGGAAAATATGGTTCGAGCAGAGCGAGTTGTGGGCGGCTACGATGATGCCGACCGAGCCGTCAACGGCGGAGAGCTCTTCAATGGCCAGCACGTAATCGACGTAGCCCAGCCCCGCGCCTCCATACTCGACTGGAAAGATGATGCCGAGCAGGCCCATCTGGCCGAGCTGCTTGACCACCTCGGCGGGAAACTCACTGGCTTCGTCCCACCGGGAGACATTGGGGGCGATCTCGCGTGCGGCGAACTCCCGGATCTCTCGCCGGAGCTGCTCCTGATCGTCGGTAAGGGCGAAGGGATAGGCGGAGGGCGCTACTTCCAGTGTTGCGGTGCTCATAAAACTCCTCGGACTCAGAGAAAACCTGCAAGCATAACATTTCACCTGCACGGTTGTCTCGGGCTGGCGGAAATGCGCATCCATGAACCAGGGCCCAACATCTGGCCGCAAGCCCCAGGGAGCCGGCGAGGGCTGGTGCATAATGAAGGGGAGCGAACCCTGCTGAGCCGACTGAAGTGAACCTTCCCAATTCCATCTCGCTGAGCCGCATCTGCTTTGTGCCGCTGCTCATTTGGATGCTTTCACCGCACTTCTTCTTCCAGGGGCCGCACGGCGAGCAGGAGATTCTCGCCTCGCTGCTGTTTATCGCCGCCGCCATCACCGACACAGTGGACGGGCACCTGGCGCGCTCACGCGGCCAGGTGACGACGATGGGCATGCTGCTCGACCCGCTTGCGGACAAGATGCTCGTGAGTGCGGCGTTCATATGCCTGGTGCAGTTCAACCCTCACGTGATGAAGGCATGGGTGGCGGTGCTGGTTATCGGCCGCGAGTTCCTGGTAAGCGGCCTGCGCTCGATCGCCAGCACCGAAGGACTGACCATCCAGGCGAGCAACCTCGGCAAGTTCAAGACCGTGACACAGATAGTGACCGTCGTGGCCATCATCCTGGCGCATCGCTGGGACGCGTGGCACTTTGGATGGTTCATCATGCCGGTCTACACCTTCGCCGTCGCGGCTACGTACTTCATGGTCACGGTTTCGACCATCTCGGCCGTGGACTACTTCTGGGCCTTTTGGAAGAAGATTGACCACCAGGCGACGACACGGCGCGTGCGCGAGGATTTCGTGTTGAGCCGTCACAAAAAACCGGCCAAGAACCTGGGCTAAGGGACGGGTCGACACCGTTCGAAATCAACCGCGACCATAGCCGGAAATTCCCCACAAAAAAGGAGACCTGCCTGCGAACCTTTTCGCGGCGGCCGCGTCTTTCAGTGAAGGAGAGCTTAGCGGTTCTCCTGCTCCAGAGAGGCGCCCCCGCCGGTCGTGGGTCCGGCGGGGGCGTTTGGCAGGGAAGAGAGTCAGGCCGAGGCGGCCACCGGTACGGCGCCGGTGTGGTGCATGGGCCGGGTGAGCCTGTGGACGAAGTGGTAGGGCGGCCAGGGGCCGGAGAGTTGCATCTGGCAATCCTTCAGCATGGCGCTAGCGCTGGAGTACTTGTTTTGGTAGCGGAGCACGCTTTTATGGTCGATCAGGTGAGCGATGTCGAGCAGCATCTTGCCGCCTTCGGTCCGGCGGCAGGTGATCTCCTCGGCCAGGGGGCTGAACATGCGGTGCATCTGGACAGACATGGCGCGAGCCTTGGTCTGCCGCTCCCGCTGGCGTGTGGCACTCTCCCGCAGGTTGGCCAGATACGCCTTACCGACCGTCTCCAGGCCCAGGGAGCGGACCTGCTCCTTGCAGCAGTCGTCGAGGACCACCTTCAGGTGCATCTCCGCCTTGCCGCGGAGCCGGTCAATGTTGGTGATGAACTGGCGCTGGTTGGAGCGAACGGAACGGCGAAGGGATTCATCGTCGCTGAAGACGGTTCCGAAGCGGAAGGGGAGCACCGTGGAGCTCTTAAAGCAGTCGGCGATAACACGGGCGTGTTCGACGGCGGCTTTCTGGTTGAGACTGTCCTCCGGAGAATGTTCACTGACAAGAACGGCTAAATCACTGGCTGGATAAAGGAAAACCTGATTTCCTGCTATACCTGCGACCGATTCCATCGGGATGGGTTTACGGTGGCGAAGCAGTTCAGGAAACGCTTGTTTCTCAGTTATGCAATAGGCATACCACGCCATATTAGAGTCACTCCGCACGCTGTCGTTCGTTGATTTCGTCCTGGATACATGCACATCGGGATTGACTGTTCTACTGGCTTTCTGGCGCGTCCCCCTGACAGGCAGACTGCCCCGAACTTGCATCGAATGGTATCGCTACGCATTAAGAACTGGCAAGAAGCCAGCCAAAAGGTGGAGAAACGTTAGCCGGAATTCCACAACTTTGTATTCTCAATGTGAATAGATTTGTTGACAACATGAATATGGCTAGCTCCGAAGATAACGGGCGTAGAAAAGGGCAGAGACGATTGTCTTGCCGTCCAGGATCTCGCCTTTCTCGATGCTCTTGAGAAGGGTTGAAAGCGGCACCAGCATGATTTCGAGGTTTTCGTCCGCCTCCGGCTTCGCCTTGCCTGCCTTCAAGTCCTCGGCGAGGTAGACCTGCATCCACTCGCCCAGGAAGCCGGGGCTTGCAAAGTAGCGTACGAGCTTGGTCCATTTGCGAGCGCGATAGCCGGTCTCCTCCTGCAGTTCGCGTTTTGCCGCCGTCAGGTGCTTCTCCCCGGGCTCTGTCTTGCCTGCCGGAACCTCGAAGAGGTATTGGCCGGCAGCGTGGCGGTACTGCTTTTCAATGACAACCAACGGGTCTTTCCGGCTTTTTGAACTGTCAATGGCGAGGATGACGACCGAACCGTTGTGGCGGATGACGTCGCGCACATGGGCGTCCGTGGCGCCTGGTTCCCGCACCCGGTCTTTGAAGACCTTGAAAAGCGGACCCTCATAGGCGAGCTCCGTGGCGACGACCTCAGCCTTCTCCTTCGCCTTCCTGATCTTCTTCTCGAAGTGCTTGAGCGTCTTTTCGGACGCCTTCCCAACGGATCTCCCGGCCATTTCCATGCCTCCCCCTGTCTCCTACGCTAACACCCTGGAAGTGCAGGCAATCCGGCCTGGCGGTTCGTTTAACATGCGGGCAGGATGCGGAATGGAATAGCCGTTGTAGGCCCGGGAAACTGGGGCAGCTCGCTGATTGCGGCTCTGCGCGCATCTGGGCTGCCTGTGACCGAGGTGGTGGGCCGGGAGCGCAGCCGGGGCGTGGTGGGGCTGGAGTACGCGGAGTTGAGCGCGCCGATGCTCTGGCTATGCGTGCCGGATGCGGCGATTGCAGACTGTGCCGCGGTAATCGCCCGGCGGCGGAGGAACCTGCGCGGGCAGCTCGTCCTGCACTCAAGCGGTGCGCTGACCGTGGATGCGCTGGCGGCAGCGGGCGCTGCGGGCGCGAGCCTCGCGTCGGTGCACCCGGCCATGAGCTTTCCTTCACACAGGCCCGTGCCGCTCAAAGGCGTGTTCTTCGGGGTAGAGGCTACTGCCGAAGAGCGCCGCCTTTTCAGGTTGGTGCGCAGGCTGGGCGGCCGCCCCTTTGCCGTCGCGTCTGAAAAGAAGGCCGCCTACCATGCAGCGGCGACGCTTGCCTCGCCGCTGCTGGCCAGTCTGCTGGCAGCAGCCGAGAGCCTGGCACGGGCAGCCGGGCTCGAGAGCGAAGACGCTCACGAGTGGGTGGCAGCGCTGGCCGGCGCCACTGCTGCGAACAGCTTCGCCCGAGGGCCGGCCCAAAGCTTCAGCGGGCCGTTCGCCCGCGGAGATGCAGACACTATCTCGTTGCATCTTCGAACCTTGCGAGGGCATCCGATGCTTAGGGATGTTTACAGGGCTCTGGCCGTGTACGCCGTGAAATCACTGCCTGCGCGTGAGCCGCAGGACCTTATGAAGGTCTTGCGCATGAGAGACTAAGACCTGCCAAGTTTAAGCGTGGATTCAAGCTTTCCGGGCATCGATTTTTGAGTCACCTTCGCAAGGGAGACAGGCTTGCAGACGGAGTGTTACCCCATCTCGATTCTGCCGCAGCTCAGCCGGCTGTTTGAAGACTACGCCGGGAGCCGGGAGCCGCTGGCGCCCTTCTACAGCACCTCGCCCTACGGGCTTGACTGGGCCGCAGCTTCGGGGCTGCCGGGAAGGGGACTATCGCCGGAAAATCGGGAGGCGGTGGCTGGTCTGCTCGAACGGCAGAACATCGCCCTGGGTGCAGGGG
>CAYQYM010000118.1:0-7194 GCA_964421715.1 uncultured Acidipila sp. | reverse complement strand
ACCTTGTCCAGGCCGGTCACCAAACGGTTCATGGGATCGGTGACGGTGGCCGGACTATGCGCAGCCTGCCCACCACGGTCGTGGACCGCTCCGGAGGCGATCGCGCCGGGCAGGTGCGGCGGGAGGGCGCGATTCCGACGCACGAGATTGCGCTGGCGCTGAACGCCTGACGTTTGGCTCCGCGGCAGCGCAAAGGCTGCTGGAGGCAGAAGGCGCCTGAGCCGGAAAACCACTGAACTGGATGGCTGCTCAAGATGATCGTTCCTGAGACAAATCTGCGCCGGGCCGGGCTCGGGGCGCGGCTCTGGGCTGCCAGGAGCAGTGGCCGGCTGGTGAGCAGCCTGATCATCGGCGCGGTGTTTGCGGCCGCGGCCTGGACGGCATGGGTGGACACGCAGATTCGGGACTATGCTGCGCGCGACGAGGCGCGTCCGGCGGATGCAATCGCAGTCTTCGGAGCGGCTGAGTATGACGGGCGGCCCTCCCCGGTGCTGCGGGCGCGGCTCGACCATGCGCTGGACCTCTACCGTCGCGGCCTGGCGCCGCTGCTGATCACGCTGGGCGGCGGCGACCCCGGCGAGCAGCACTCAGAAGGCGGCGTGGGCAGGGATTACCTGCTGGCGCACGGCGTGCCGGATAACGCCATCATCGCCGAGACGCAGAGCGAGGACACGCACCATTCCGCCGAGCGGCTGGCGGCGATTGCGCGCGCGAATGGGCTGCGGCAGATCGACGTGGTGAGCGACGGCACGCATCTGTTCCGCATCCACTCGCTCTCCGCGTCGCTGGGGCTGGATGTCTACACCTCACCGCGTCCGGAGCTGCGGCCGCTGCCCTGGGCGGATCGCGTGCGGCGGGAGCTGCACGAGGTGGCCAGCTACACCGCGTGGCGACTTGGCCTGCATTAAAGCCAGCGGCAGAGGAGTGCGGCCAGCGCGGCGGCGATTGCGGTCGAGAGGAAGTTAACCGCGTCATTGACAAGCCAGCCCCGGCGTTCGAGCGTGGCACCGAGCAGGCTATCCGCGAAGAGGCCCGCTGCACCGGCTGCGAAGACGGCGAGGGTGAGGCGCAGGGCCAGCGCGGCAGCGGCGGCAACGGCCAGCGCCGCGAGAAGCCCGGCCGCAGTGCCGCCCAGCGTCACTCCACCGTCCGTGCCGCGAGGGACGCGGCGAAGGGTCGTGAGGAGGCGCGGCTCTCCGCCGAAGACCTGGCCCACCTCAGAGGAGACGGTATCCGCGGCGGCCTCAGCCAGCGCAGCCACGCTCATGGCGATCCCGGCTCGGCCGTGGCCGGGCAGCATGGAGAAGGGAAGCGCCGCTACTCCGATGTTAGCGGCGACCTGCGCGGCGTTGCGGCCGCGGCGGCTTTCGGCCGTCCCAAGGCGCTGCTTGATGGGACGGCCAAGACCTGTTGCTGCAAGTGCGAGCGCCAGCATGGTAAGCAGCGGCCAGAGCAGGGTATGGGCTCCGGGACGATAGCAGTAAAGGGCGGCGGTGAAGAGTCCACCAATGGCCGCGGCACAGGGCGTAGCGGCCCGGGCCAGGTAGACGGCCAGTGCCAAGGCGACCGCGATGGCGGCTGCCTGGAGCAGCAGGCGTGACCGAGGAGCCGACGCTGCCAGCCACGCGGCCACCGGGACAGCCGTGACTGCGAGCACGGTCTGCGGCTGCCAGGCCTGCGCGTTCAAATGCCTGTGGGTGTGCGTGTTCATGGCTGATGCTCTTGGCATATCGTTAGCCGAGTCGCGCTCTTACCGTGATTTACAATGGACCAGCTACAACGATTTATAGCTGAATGAGGTATTTCGAGTGCGAAGTGTAAGGTGCCTGGCAGCCGGCGCGCTGCTGGTAGTGGTTGGAGCCGCCGGCTGCGGCGATCAGTATCGTCCCGTGGTCAATCCTGTTCCGCCCACCGGCCCTGCTTCGCAGCCAACGGCGTACGCCGTCGTTTTATCGCAGCCTAGACTGGGTGCACCTGCCTCGGCGGCAACGCAGTGTCCCTCCACGCTGCCTTCGTCGCCCGGGCTGATTACGATTGTAGACTTCTCCGGCGACACGATCCTGGCCCAGGCGAAGGTCGGCTTCCAGCCGCTGGCGTTCTCGCTAGACAACTCGGGTTCGTCCGCCTACGTGATGAACTGCGACCAGACCCTCAACACGGTGCCTATTTCGACGTCGCTGCAGTCGAAAAATGTTTCCAGCTCCACGCTGTTTGCCGACTCGGCACCGAGCAACTTTCTGCCCGTTACAGGAACAAATTTTGTAGTGCAGAAGGGCCGTAACTCCATCGGTGCGCTCTCAGGCAGCCCGCAGGCACTCCGCCAGGAGATTCCCGTCGCTTCGAGCGTCGTGAACCTGAGCGGCATTACGCAGTCCACCCGCATCTACGCTATCAGCCAGGGCAACGCCGGAACCAGCCTTCCATGGGGAAGCTGCGAGAACCCGGCGGCGGTTACAAGCAACGGCGAAGCCGATGCCATCGAGGTGGCGAGCAATACCATCTCCGCGCGGCTGCCCCTGGGCATCTGCCCCGTTTATGGCGTGACTTCTCCGGACGCGCGACGGACGTTCATCCTGAACCGCGGTAGCGGCACCGTCACGGTCATCGATGCGCAGCGAAATGTGATTGACGATTCCACCACGAGCAAATACCTGAATAAGGGCGGGGCCGCCTATCCAGCCACGGGCACGATTGCCGTCGGCGCGGGGCCGGTCTTTGCCGAACTCTACGCGCAGAGCTCGGTGCTGGTGACGGCCAACTACGACTCGAACACGGTGAGCTTTATCGACGTGAGCCTGGACGTGTTTGGAAACGACAGCCCGAACTTTGGCCGCGTGCTGGCCACGGTTCCCGTAGGCAACCGCCCCAGTGCGCTGACGGTGTTGGGAGACGGCAGCCGTGCCTATGTGGCCAACCAGGGCGATGCCACGGTCTCGGTCGTCAACCTCTCGAGCTTTGCCGTAGTGAAGACGATCCCGGTGAGCGGCCACCCGCGCAGTATCGCTTCTACCTACAATGCTCCGATCGGCAAGGTCTACACGACGGCCACGGACAGCTCGGTTCTGACTGTCATCCGGACCGATGCGGACTTTGTCTCGGCAACGATCCAATTGCAGGGCAGTGGCGTCGATGTGCGTACCACGGCGCGCATCGCCGGCGTTACGAACTCCAACCCGGTGATTGAAAGCCATTCTGCGGGCTCAGGCGCACCCTGAACACGGGCGAAGATGAAAATCAGCGCATCCCGCTGCATTCACCCTGGTTTGTCTGCGCAATTCATCTCCTGTTAAACAAGCCGGATTAGCCTGAAACCTGGTGAATTCAAGAGTCCAGGAAGTGCGCGTGTCTGGCAAAACAGAGCCGCTTTCAGCGGTAAACGCCCCCTCTGCACCTGACCCTGCCCCAGGTCAAAAACAATCGCAGATTCGAACCTATCTCCTCTCCCGTGGCAACTCTTCGGCAGCAGACAACGGGTTCCGCATTCTCATGCTTATCTGCGCGTTCAGCATCTTCGCTATAGTGGGCCTGATTGCGACCGAGCTGGTAGTGCGCTCCCAGCAAAGCATTGCGAAGTTCGGCTTCAGCTTCTTTGTAAAGCAGGGCTGGGACCCGGTGAACGGCAACTTCGGTGCGCTGCCTTTTATCTATGGCACGCTGGTCTCGTCGCTGTTGGCGCTGGTAATCGCGGTGCCGCTCGCGGTGGGCGTGGCTGTCTTTCTGACGGAGATGTGCCCGAAGTTCCTGCGCGGGCCGCTGGCGTTTCTGACGGAGCTGCTCGCCGCGATCCCGAGTGTTGTCTACGGGCTGTGGGCTGTCTTTGTGCTGGTGCCGATGCTGCGCGAGCACGTCAATCCCTCGCTGAAGAAGTCTCTCGGGTTCACGGGTCTGTTCAGCGGGCCGAACTTCGGCATTGGCATGCTGGCCGCGGGCGTCATCCTGGCCATTATGATTCTGCCGATCATCTCCTCACTCACCCGCGAGGTGATGACGGCCGTGCCGGGGACGCAGCGCGAGGCGGTGCTGGCGCTGGGTGCGACCCGCTGGGAGATGATCCGGATGGGCGTGCTGCGAAACGCACGCATCGGCATCGTCGGCTCCATCATCCTGGGCCTGGGCCGAGCGCTGGGCGAGACCATGGCCGTGACAATGGTGATCGGAAACAGGCCGGAGATCACGAAGTCCCTGCTGGCTCCGGCCTACAGCATGGCCTCGGTGATCGCCAACGAGTTCAGCGAGGCTTCCGATGACATGTACCTGAGTGCGCTGATCGAGATTGGCCTGGCGCTGTTTCTCGTGACCATCGTGGTGAACGCGCTTGCGCGTCTGCTGGTGTGGGCCGTGACGCGCGGCGCGCCGGCGAGGGCCGTCTAGTGGCATCTGCCTACCAGACCAGCGCCCTGAACCGCCACTGGCGCAGCTTTGCGAACCAAGCTGCGACCGGCCTAGCCGTGCTCAGCACGATCCTGGTCGTCGCGCCGCTGGTCGCCATCTTCGTTTACCTGCTTTACAAGGGCGCGAGTTCGTTGAACCTGGCGTTCTTTACACAGATTCCGAAGCCTGTGGGCGAGCAGGGCGGCGGCATGGCCAACGCCATCGCCGGCTCCGGCCTGCTGCTGGCCGTGGGCAGTCTGCTCGGAGTGCCCGTGGGGATTGCCAGCGGCATCTTCCTGGCCGAGTTTGGACGGGGCACACGCCTGGCCAACACAGTCCGCTTTACGGCGGATGTGCTCAACGGGGTGCCTTCGATTGTCATGGGCATCGCGGTCTACTCGTTGATTGTGCTGCCACAGAAGCACTTCTCCGCCCTTTCGGGCGGCGTGGCGCTCGGCATCATGATGATTCCGACGATCACGCGCACCACCGAGGAGATGCTGCTGATGGTACCGAACTCGATTCGCGAGGCGGCGCTCGGACTCGGCGTGCCGAACTGGCGATCGGTGCTCTCGATCACGCTCAAGACGGCTTCTCCCGGAGTCATCACGGGCTGCATGCTGGCCTTTGCGCGCGTGGCCGGGGAGACGGCTCCGCTGCTCTTCACGGCCTTCGGCAACCAGTTCTGGAGCTCGAGCCTGAACGAACCCATCGCAGCACTGCCGCTGCAGATCTATGTCTATGCGATTTCGCCTTATGACGAGTGGCACCGCCTCGCCTGGGCCGGAGCGCTCGTGCTGATTGCGCTCATCATCCTGGCGGTCTCCCTGGTGCGGTTTGTGACCACGCGCGGTGTCTTGAAAGGGGCAAACTGAGTGGGTGTCGGCATCGAAGTAAAAGACCTGAACGCGTGGTATGGCTCAAACCATACGCTGCAGGACATCAACCTCAACATCCCATCCAACGAGGCCACGGCGCTGATCGGCCCCTCGGGCTGCGGCAAGTCCACGTTTGTGCGCTGCCTGAACCGGATGCATGAGACGAATCCGATTGGGAAGGTGACGGGCACGGTCCGTATCGGAGATATCGACATTTACAACGACGCCTCTCCGGTGGAGGTACGGCGCCGCATCGGCATGGTGTTTCAGCGGCCGAACCCGTTTCCCACCATGTCCATTTACGACAACGTGGCCTCGGGCCTGCGCCTGAACGGGTTCCGCAACCGGCGCGTGCTCGATGAGGTGGTGGAGCGTTCGCTGCGGCATGCCGCTCTGTTTGACGAAGTGAAGGACGACCTCAAGAAGAAGTCGGGCGCCAGCCTCTCCGGCGGACAGCAGCAGCGGCTCTGCATTGCGCGCGCTCTCGCGGTAGACCCCGAGGTGCTGCTGATGGATGAGCCCGCATCGGCTCTCGACCCGGTCTCGACGGCAAAGATCGAGGACCTCATCTTCCAGCTCAAGTCGCAGTACACGATCGTCATCGTGACGCACAACATGCAGCAGGCTGCGCGCGTGGCGGAACGCACGGGGTTTTTCCTGAACGGGAAACTTGTCGAGTTTGATTCCACTCATAAGATTTTTACCAATCCCGGCGATAAGCGGACCGAGGATTACATCACAGGCAGGTTCGGATGACACGTGTTCGCTTCCATCAGAGTCTTGACGACCTAAAGGAGAGGCTGCTCATTATGGCAGGCATGGCCGAGCAGTCGATTCAGCGCGCCATCGAGGCGTATCGCGTCCGCGATCTCTCGATGTGTGACATGGTGGACCGCAGCGAACTTACCATCAACCGCTTTGAGCGCGAGATAGATCAGACCGCGCTGGACCTGCTTGCGATGGAGCAGCCGATGGCCATCGACCTGCGCTTTATCCTAGCGGTGATCAAGATCAACGCCGACGTGGAGCGCGTCGGCGATTCCGCCGTTAACATCGCGGAGCGCGTGCGCGATCTGCAGGCCTTTCCCGTAGCTGAGCTGCCGGTGGATATTCCGCGCATGGCGAACCTGGCCGCGTCGATGGTGCGCAAGTCGCTCCAGTCTTTCATCGAGGCCGATGCCGAGATGGCGGGGTCCGTGCTCTCGATGGACGATGACGTGGACCGCCTGAACGGCGAGGCACATTTTGCGCTGTTGAACGTAATGAAAGGCGAGCCACAGCGTACACCGCAGGCGCTGAATGCGCTGATTATCGCGCGGAGCCTGGAGCGCGTGGCCGACCATGCGACGAACATCGCCGAGGACGTAATCTTCTGGGTGCGCGGCGCGGATGTGCGCCACCAGATGGGAAACGGTGTTCCGCCGGCGAACCGGCGGCATCCGCAGCCCTCGGCCTGATCGCTCTCAGCCCTGCCACCAATCAAGCCGCTGCAGCATGGGGAAGTAGAGCGCCAGCCGCAGCGGCACCTCACGCCCCAGCACCATGCGCAGCGCACGGCCGTAGGACTCAAGCTGCGGCCCGTAAATCTTGCGCTGCCGCGCGAGATGCTCGCCTGGATCGCTCATCGGTGCTGCGGTCTTATAGTCGACGATCCACCAGGTATCGCCCGCGTCTGAACCCACATCAGGACCGGCGCGGAAGATGCGGTCTGCGCGCAGCGTTTTCAGTTCATTTTCTGTCGGGCCGGCTTGATCTTCAAACCATCCCGTCCAGGAGACCTCAGACTGTGCCTCGGCGCGCGGACCCAGCAGCCACAGCGCAGTGCTGTCGCGTGCCACTGCTGCGAGCGCGCGTGAGATGTTGACCATCTCGCGCGCGATGCGCTCCTCAGGCAGGGCCGCCTTTCGCAGGATGGCGCGGGCGGCCTCTTCCATCAGTGTTAACG
>CAYQYM010000117.1:0-7195 GCA_964421715.1 uncultured Acidipila sp. | reverse complement strand
TGCGGAGGCCCTGGCGCGATGCTTCCTGCCGTTGCTCAACGAGCGCAGGGTTGAGGTAAATTGGTGCCCGGTTAACGACATTGCGATGTTCAATCCCCTGCGCGAACTGGCGGGGGCGCGTGCGCCGCCACGCAGCGCGGCGAAGGCTGGGCCCGGCCATAGAGGTGGGGGTGAGCACCGTGACCAGGGTGCGCGAGGTGGACCCCTGGTGGGCCATGTAAAGGCCGCCACAGAGCAGCAGGGCCGCGTTCAGGCAGGCCTGCATGGTGAGCCGCTGCTCATGCGCTCCGCTGGCCGAGGGTATGGGGTGATAGAGCCCGTAACGCCGGGAGACCACCAGCAGCGCCGCCAGATACCAGCCGAGGAAAACGGCGTCAACCGGCACAATAGCATTCTCAAAGGCCGCAAGCCGGAGCGATGGGGCCAGTTGATAGAGGGCGGCATGCAGGGCCAGTGCGGCGCTGAACGAAAGCAGGACCACGAACACATCCTCCAGCATCATGAGCGCCGATGCGGCGATGGCCGGAGAGGCAATCCTGCTGCGCGAGGGGGTCGGCAGGTCCTGACCTGTAATGGGCCTTGGAACTTCTCGCCTGCGAAGGTATTCCGTGCTTGCCATGCCGTCCCTGAAATCCTTGGTGAGCAACAGGGCTCTCTTGTCTGGCCATCCCGTGAATGGCGGGACCGCCTGGAGCCAGGTTGATACTCATCTGGAGAACTGCAAAATGTTGACTGCGGTGCTACTTGTCGAACCGCAATTCTGTGACCGGTTGGTGATGATAGAAGTCCGAAGCTCCTGCCGTGACAGTAGTGCAAACAGTTCTAAGGGAGGTCACTGATGCGAAGTATAGCAGCGTTCCTTTCCGATCAAAATGTTTTTTGTCGTGAATAAAGTATGTTCTGCAAGACGTTAACGGTGTTATCCGGCAAAAGTTGCTGCAAGTGTGGCAAATTTGTCTGCGCTTGATTTTCACTCCCAGTGGAACCATATAAGTAACTTGTCTATTAGCGATGTGGTAACCACGGCTCCCTGCGAGCCATGCCGCACGAACCCATGTAATCTGGAAGGAAGGGCATGTCCCGATTCAGGCAGGCGATAGCTGATTACATCCGGCGCGAGGCGAAGCCCGTGGATAAGTTCGGTCACCAACCCCGGCTGTATGCACTGACGCTGCAGGTGGGGCTGGGGCTTACCTATGACGACGATGTGGTCTATGCGGCGGCGTGGCTGCATGATCTTGGCGTCTTTGTGGGGCATCGGCCGGAGGAGCCGGCCCTGCTTGCCGGCTGGGACCACGTGGCCTACACCTGCAAGCGCGTCCCGCAAATACTTGCAGAGTCTGACTTCCCCGCTGCGAAGGTGCCGGCGGTGCTCGCGGCCATTCGCACGCATCAGCCGCGGGATATGCCGGAGAGCATCGAGGCGACCATCCTGCGCGATGCTGACATCCTGGAGCAGCTTGGAGCGGTCGGCGTGCTGCGGGCAGTGGCGAAGGTAGGCCGGGATTCGCGCTACCCGGGCTTTACGGAGGCAGTGCAGTTCCTGGAGAGGTCCTATGCCACGCTGCCCGCGGCCATCCGGCTGGAGAGCACGCGCGCGCTGGCCGCCCCCAGGCTGGCACTGCTGCGTTCCTTTCTGGATGCGGCGCAGTTGGAAGCAAACGGCGCCCTGTATTGAAGGGCGCTCTCGTCCTCTATAGTGGGCTGAGACCACTCACCAGCAGAAGGACATAAGGCACCATGAGCACCGCAGCGGAGACGCTTCGCCGGATACAGAACAAGCAGGCCCGGATCGGGATTGTCGGGATGGGCTACGTGGGGCTGCCGCTGGCGCTTCTCTTCAGCCAGGCGGGCTTTCCTGTAACTGGCTTCGATATTGACATGCGCAAAGTGGAGGCGCTGAACGGCGGCGATTCCTACATCGTGCGCATCCCGGCTGAGCAGATAAAGGCCGCGCAGGCAACGGGCTTCTACGCTACGAGCGACTACGCGGAAATTGCACAGATGGATGCGGTAATCATCTGCGTGCCCACGCCGCTCGACGAGTACCACGAGCCGGACCTGAGCTACATTACCGGCACAGCCAAGGCGATTGCGCCGTGGCTGCAGCGCGGCCAGATGGTGGTGCTCGAGAGCACGACCTATCCGGGCACGACTGAAGAGGTGCTGCTGCCGATTCTTGAGGCCGGCAACAGCAGCGGGCTGCGCAGCGCGAAGGACTTCTACGTCGCCTTCTCCCCGGAGCGCGAAGATCCGGGTAATGACACGGTGGCGCGTCGCGATATTCCCAAGGTGATTGGCGGAGTTGGCGCGGAGGCGCAGCAGCTTGCCTCTGCTCTCTATGGCGCTATCTTCAACCGGACGGTGCAGGTCTCCTCGCCTGCCGCGGCAGAGATGACCAAGCTGCTTGAGAACATCTACCGCTGCGTGAATATTGCCCTGGTGAATGAGCTGAAGCAGCTCTGCATGCGAATGGACATCGATCTTTTCGAGGTGATTGAAGCGGCAAAGACCAAGCCCTTCGGCTTCCAGGCTTTCTATCCCGGTCCGGGCCTTGGCGGCCACTGCATCCCGATCGATCCGTTTTACCTCTCGTGGAAGGCGAAGCAGTTCGACTTCCGAACCAGGTTTATCGAGCTTGCAGGCGAGGTCAACGCGGCCATGCCCTATTACGTGATCGAGCAGACGATGGAGGGCCTCAACCGGCAGCGGAAGGCGCTGAATGGAGCGCGCGTGCTGGTGCTGGGTGTCGCTTACAAGAAGGACGTCGACGACCTGCGGGAGTCCCCTTCGCTGACCATTATCGAGCTGCTGCGCAAGCGCGGCGCCGAGGTCTTTTACCACGATCCATATTTTGCCACGGTGGGCAAGGGACGCCACTACGACCTGAACATGGAACGGGTGCCGCTCGAGAATCTGGCGCAGTACGACTGCGCGATAATTGTGACCGACCACTCCGATTACGACTACGCGGCGATCGTGCACGAATCGCAGCTTGTGGTTGACACGCGCAACGCCACCAAGGGCATCGCGTCCAGCAATATCGTGCGCTGCTGAGGAAACAACGACGTGAATGACTTCAACAGGATCAAGCGGCTCCCGCCGTACGTGTTCAATATCACCAGCGAACTGAAGGCCGCGGCGCGGCGGCGCGGCGAAGACATCATCGACTTTGGGATGGGCAACCCTGACGGCGCAACACCTTCGCACATTGTGGAGAAGATGATCGAGGCCGCGCGCCGGCCGGAGACGCACCGCTACTCGCTCTCAAAAGGGCTGCCGCGTCTCCGGCGCGCTATCACGCGCTGGTACCAGTCGCGGTATGGCATTACCCTCGACCCGGAGACAGAGGCCATCGTCACCATCGGATCGAAGGAGGGCATCGCCCACCTGTGCCTGGCTACGCTGGACCAGGGCGATGTGGTGATGGTCCCCAATCCGAGCTATCCGATTCACATCTACGGGCCTGTGATCGCGGGGGCAAATGTGCGCAGCGTCGCCATTCACGACCCCAATATGTTTCTTTCCGAGCTGGAGCAGTCCATTCCGCTGATGTATCCGCGCCCGAAGATGCTGATCCTCAACTTTCCGGCAAACCCCACGACGCAGTGTGTCGACCTGGAGTTCTTTGAGCGCGTGGTGGCGCTGTGCCGCGAGCACAGTATCTGGCTGGTGCATGATCTCGCCTATGCCGACATTGTGTTTGACGGCTACCGCGCTCCGTCCATCCTGGGGGTGCCGGGAGCGCGCGAGGTCGCGGTCGAGTTCTTCACTCTGTCAAAAAGCTACAACATGCCGGGCTGGCGCGTCGGCTTCATGGCCGGCAATCCGACGCTTGTGGGTGCGCTGGCCCGCATCAAGAGCTACTTTGACTACGGCACCTTCACCCCGATCCAGGTCGCGTCCATCCTGGCGCTGGAAGGCCCGCAGGATTGCGTGCGGGCGATCTGCGACAACTACCGCCGGAGGCGTGACGTGCTGGTCAGCGGACTGAACAAGCTGGGCTGGCAGGTGGACTGCCCCCGGGCAACGATGTTTGTGTGGGCGCAGATCCCCGAGGCGTACCGACACCTCGGCTCGCTTGAGTTCTCAAAGCGCATGCTGGCAGAGGCCAGGGTGGCCGTGAGCCCGGGCGTAGGCTTTGGCGAGTTCGGCGACGGGCACGTTCGCTTCTCGCTCATTGAAAATGAGGAGCGCACGCGGCAGGCGCTGCGCGGCATACGCCAGATGCTGCAGCGTGGGATATCGGCGTAGAGTGAGGTGCATGAGGAACCGGGACGCATCAGACAAACAAACGGGAGGAACCATGCGCAAAGAGATTGCAGCCGGACAGGCCGCCGCAGCAGAGGCTGGAAGGTGGATGGACCTGGAGGCGCTGGCCCGGGTGCGCATAAGCTCAGAGACGGCCACGCACCCGGTTGAAAATGCCCTGACGCTGAATCCGGAGAAGAACGAAGAAGGCTGGCAGGCAGCATCGGCAGGCCCGCAGATCATCACGCTGTTGTTCGACCATCCGTTGCGTATCCGCCGCATCCAGTTACATTTCCTCGAACGCGAGCACGAGCGCTCCCAGGAGTTCGCCCTGCGCGCAGCCCGGCTGGCTGAGCCGGCCCGCGAAATTCTGCGCCAGCAGTGGAGCTTTAGTCCGCAGGGCTCCACCCAGGAGCTCGAAGACTACCGGGTAGAGCTGGACGAGGTCACGAGTCTCGAGCTGACGATTGACCCTGACCGCGGACAGGGCCGGTTTCCGGCAACGCTGACGGCACTGCGCGTGGCCTGAGGGCCGGTTCGTCAGTCGAGCAGCGCCGGAGCAGGCCCCGACGTGGCAAGGCCCCAGCCAAGGCGCAGGCCGTGGCGCAGCAGGAACCCTGCCGCGTCCTGCTCGCCGAGGTGAACGCCAAGCATACCCGCAAACAGCGCCGGACGGCGGGCCAGCATGCTTATGGCACGTTCCCGGAACCAGGCGTGGCGGTCCATGCCGAGCAGCACTCCTGACATGAACTGCGGCATCCTCAGAGTGGCTGCGTGGTGCCGGGCGTAGTGCTCCAGTCCGCCGCGCTCCAGCGACTCAGCCAGCAGCATCGCCTGCCGGAATCCAAGCGCGATTCCCTCCCCGGTGACCGCGTCGACGGAGCCGGAGGCGTCCCCGATCAGAGCGACTCGACCTGTTGTTACGCGATGCAGTTTACGGGTGCTGGTGACCGAGCCGCGCAGGCCCGTGCGCAGTTCGGCTCCCGAGAGCCGGGCCTGCAGCAGCGGAATGGTCGCGACAACCTGGTCGAGCCGCATGCCTGGATGGCGGCTGACGGTGGCCACGCAGATTTCGTGCCCGCCTACGGGAGTGATATAGACCTGGCCCGCGCTGCTCCAGTGCACCTCGACAAACTCGCTCCACGGCGCAGCGGCGTAATGACAGCGGAAGCCGAAGCGGCGGCTGCGGACCCGTGCACGGTCCAGCCCGGCCCAGGCGCGCACGCGCGAACTCATGCCATCCGCACCGATGAGCCAGCCGTAGCGGAGCTCCGCGCCCTTCGCCTTGACGCGACCGCCAGGTCCGAGCGCTGCGGGCGTATCCCATCGCATTCGAACTCCGGCCTCCGCGGCGCGCGCTACCAGCAGCGCGTGCAGGTGCCGGCGGCGTACGCCCACACCCGCAGCCTTCCCGGAAAACCTGGCGGATACCTGCGTCGGCGCGTTCCCATGCCAGCCTGTAAAGCGGATGCCCCGGAAGGCCGCGCCATCTTTCTGCGTGAGCTGCACGCCGAGCCGGGCCAGGTCTGCGACTGCGTCCGGCATCAGACCCTCGCCGCATGCCTTGTCGATGGGAGGCGCGAGCGCGTCCAGCACGGCGACGGAGGCCCCGCGCTGCCGAAGAGCGATGGCGGCGGCCAGGCCACTGGGGCCGCCGCCGATGACGAGGACGTCCGGAGCCGTCACCTCACCACTCCAGCAGCAGCATCTCTGCGCAGAAGCCGGGACCCATGGCTGCGAGGATGCTGCGCCGCCCGCACGGCGGCCTGTCGCCATAGAGGATATCGTCGAGCACGACGAGAACCGAGGCCGAGGAGAGATTGCCGACGCGGCGCAGGGCCAGCCATGAGGGCTCGAGCTGGCCGTGAGTGAGCCCCAGCGCCTCGGCTGTTGCATCCAGCACCTTGGGGCCCCCAGTGTGCATGATCCAAGGGCCAATGTCAGTTCGCATCAGCGCGTGGCGCGCGAGGAACGCGTCGACATTGCCGCCAAGGTTCTCGCGAACAATAGCCGGGACATCGGGCGAGAGCACAATATTAAAGCCTAGTTCGGAGATGTCCCACCCCATGGCGTCATGCGTGCCAGGGTAGAAGACCTGCGTGGAATCCACGATGCGCGGACCGGGCGTGTGGCCGGCTTCAACGGGAACGTCCGCGCCAGCGACCACCACGGCCGCGGCACCGTCGCCAAAGAGCCCGGCGGCGATGAGGGCGGCCATGGACTGATCGTCGCGCTGCCAGGTGAGCGAGCACAGCTCCACTGAGAGCAGCACCGCCACCTGGTCCGGATAGGCGCGGACGTAGTCTGCGCAGCGCGCGAGACCGGCAGCACCGGCGACACAGCCCAGGCCGAAGATGGGATTGCGGCGGATGTGCCTGGAGAGGCCGAGCCGGGGGATGAGACGCGCGTCAATCGACGGGCTGGCAACGCCGGTAACCGAGACGAAGAAGATGGCGCCGATCGCGTCCAGCGCAACGCCGGCCCTCTGTGCCGCGCAGCGGATGGCTTGCTCGCCCAGCTCCTCGGCAACTTGAATCCAGGCGTTGTTGGCCTTGCCCCAGGTGTCGAGCCCGCCGTACTCCTCAAGCGGCCGGGCAAAGTGCCTGCCCTCAACGCCTGTGCGATGGAAGAGCCACTCCACCACCTCCATATTCTGCGAACGGCTCCGCCACTGGGCCGAAAGCTCGGCAAGGACCTGTTTCTGCGTAAAGTAGTGCGGCGGGTAGGCAGTTGCCGTGCTCAGAATTCTCATTCGTTCAGTAAACCTTGCATTCTAAGAATAGGGAGAAGATGCAGCTGGATTGCTGTTGACGAGGCCGTGGCCGTGAATCGGTATTAGCTGGATCAAATCCGGAATCTGGACGACCGTCACAGGCACAACGTGAAGATCCGCTTCACGGTGACCCCGCCTTGACGAGTCCGGAATCTTCCCTCAACCTAAGAG
>CAYQYM010000116.1:0-7207 GCA_964421715.1 uncultured Acidipila sp. | reverse complement strand
GCCTGGTACTTTTACCAGCCGCTGCAGCGATGGGCCTTGCTGCTGATCTGGGTCCGGACGCTGTGGCGCTACTACCGCCGGGTCGCCAAGTCGAACATGCCTGCGGCGGACTGCGCCGTGAGCCCGGTGGCGCTGCCGCTGTTTGCAGCCATGCTGGTTGCAAGCTGGTTTCACCATACGGTCGAGCGGCGCGTCTCATGGAAGGGACGTAACTACGAGAGCGTGCCAAGATGAATTGCGGGGCTCGAACGCGGCATCATGAAAGCGCGGTGGAAGGAGACGAATGATCCTGTTGACGAGAAAGGCCGAGTTCTCCGCGGCTCACTACTATTGGAACGAGCAATGGAGTGAGGCCGAGAATGAGCGCGTCTTTGGCAAGTGCGCAAATCGTAACGGACATGGGCACAATTACACGCTTGAGGTCACGGTAGCCGGAGAGCCTGATCCCATAACCGGCTTCGTGGTGGACCTGAAACAGCTGAAAGACCTGATGGAGCACGAGGTGATCTCAGTCTACGACCACCGGCACCTGAACAAGGAGGTGCCTGAGTTCCACGCGCAGATTCCCACAACGGAGAACCTGGCGATTGCTATCTGGAAGCGCCTGGACGGCAGGATTCCGGGTGCGCGGCTCGAGCGTGTCCGCGTCTACGAGATGCCGGACCTGTTTGCGGACTACCTCGGGGAGCTATGAGGGCCTACTTTTCACGCCGCTACCGTTTCAGCGCCTCGCATCGGCTGCACGCAGGCGTACTGACCGTGGAGCAGAACCGCGCCACTTATGGAAAGTGCAACAACCCGTTCGGGCATGGGCATAACTACATCCTCGAGGTAACCGTAGGCGGCCCGGTGCGGGCAGAGACCGGCATGGTGTGCAACATGGTGGACCTGGATAGCGCGGTGCGGGAGAGGGTGCTGGCGCGCTTCGACCACACGAATCTCAATCTTGATCCGCTGTTCCACAAGGTGGTCCCGACCACGGAAAATTTGTGTATTGAGGTCTATAACTTACTTCGATCCGCTGCTCTGGAAGCTGAACTGGTTCGCGTGCGCGTCGAGGAGACGAGCAACAATTTTTTTGAATACGCGGGCGCACGATGAGGGGGAATGACATGGCAAGACCACAGGTAATGCGGCAAACAATGACGACGGGCCTTGAAGACTTTTCAACCCAGGAGATCTACCGCGAGATCATCCGCCGGTTTGATGAAGACCCCACGCGAGATGGACTGGTGCGCACGCCGGAGCGGATGGAGAAGGCGATGGCCTTCCTGACCAGGGGCTACCACGATGACCCGACGACGATTGTGACGCAGGCACTCTTTGATGTCGACTACGACGAGATGGTGATTGTGAAAGATGTGGAGATGTTTTCCCTGTGCGAGCACCACCTGCTGCCTTTTTTCGGCAAGGTACACGTCGCTTACATCCCGAATGGCAAAGTCATCGGGCTGAGCAAAATTCCGCGGCTGGTGGATGTGTTTGCGCGCCGGCTGCAGGTGCAGGAACGTCTGACGCGGCAGATTGCCGAGGCCATCCAGGAGGCCATCAACCCGCAGGGCGTTGGCGTGGTGATTGAGGCGCGGCATCTCTGCATGATGATGCGCGGCGTGGAAAAGCAGAACTCCTCGACCGTGACCTCGGCCATGCTGGGCGTCTTTCAGCAGCAGAACACGCGTTCGGAGTTCCTCTCACTGGTGAGGGAGCGTGCGCAATCCAATTTCTGACTCGCTATACTCGATGAGTGAACGGGCTTCTCATCCTCAGCAAGCCGCGGGGGCTGACCTCGCATGACGTAGTCGCGCGCGCGCGATGGCTTACGGGTGAGTCGAGCATCGGCCACCTGGGAACGCTGGACCCGATGGCCACAGGCGTTCTTCCTCTTCTTCTTGGCAGATTTACACGACTGGCGCAGTTCTACGGCTCGCTCGAAAAGCATTACACCGGTTCTATCCGGTTCGGCTTTGCCACAGACACCTATGATGCAGAGGGAGAGCCGGTGGGGGAGCGCCAGCATCCGGTGCTCACGCTGGAACAGGTACGTGCCGCCGCGTCAGCCTTTCAGGGTGACACAGACCAGATGCCGCCGCCGTTCTCTGCAAAAAAGATCAACGGCAGGCCTGCGCACAGGCTCGCTCGTGCCGGCTTGCAGCCAAAGCTGCGGACGGCGCGCATTACGATCCACGCATTTGTAATCGAATCTGTTACAGAGGAGCAGGCGCAGTTTCGGATGTCAGTCTCGGCGGGCGGCTACGTTCGATCCATCGCGCATGAACTTGGGCAGAAGCTGGGCTGCGGGGCGCATCTCGCCTCGCTGTGCAGAGTGGCTGCCGGGCCCTTCTTGCTTGAGCAGGCGCTTACGCTCGAACAGCTTGCGGAGGCCGCCTCGCGCGGCGAGATCGTAGCAAGCATGCCCCATCCGCGCGCTCTGCTGCCGCACTTGCCCGCTGTGACGGCGGACGATGTGACGGTTGCACGCCTGCGCAACGGCGCGGCGGTCTGTCTGCCTGAGTACTCGGCCGCGCCGTTGGTGAAGATATTCGCCGGCCAGCACACGCTGGTCGCGGTAGGGCGTCGTGTGGCAGGAGTGCTCTTTCAGCCTGTTGTCGTGCTGGGATAAGCAGGCTAAACCACCTGCAGTGCGTTCTTCTCCAAATCTGACGTGCCAGGCTGTGGCTGCTGGGATGGTGGCAGTGGTTTGGCCTCAGGGCTCACCACGACGCGGCTGTCATTGATCGAGCGTCGAACAAGTGCATGCGGACCCACGCGGACGCCGTTGCCGATTATCACATCCCCGAAAATGATGGCGCCGTTGCCGATGTACACGTTATCGCCCACAACGGGGTTCCTGCCCTTGAGCTCGCCGAGGCACGTGCCAGGATGGATGCGGCAATAGCTGCCCGCGCGCACCTTCGGGTTCACGACGATTGTGCCGTAATGAGGAATGGTAAGCCCGGGTCCGAAGACGTTGATGGGAATTTCAAGGTTGAGACGGATGCTCCAGCGCTGCAGGCGAAAGCGCGTGAGCAGCACCCAGGGCTTCCAGAGCGGATGCCTGCGTGCCGCGACCGCAAACTCGGCTCTGCGCAGGCAGCGCTGCCAGTGGATGACGGGGAACTGGTAGCGGTGCCACCAGCGCCAGCGCTGTCCATGAGGAAAGATGCCGTCGCGAACATACTCGTTCAGATCAATGGCGAGCCATGACTTGAGTTCGGCCTTAGTTATTGGGGGCACCGTTTCGATCTCCACTTGCTTTGTTGTGAGGCAGAAGAGGGGAGGTCAGAGCAGGGCACGCGTCCAGCTTCGTGTCAGAGCGAAGGAGCATCGTGTGCTCCTTTCGGGGGATAAGATGCGTGGCTCATAAGGGAACCGAGTTCGATCCGGAGGTCTTGCACGGCATGCGCCAGCACGGAGTGTACCTCTGCGATGAGGCGTTGCACTGTTTGTGGCTTGTAAAGGGCGAGGTCGTATTCGCAGGAGAGGCGCCAGCCGTCTGCACGTTCCACCATGAAGAAGTTCAGATCGTAGATCGCCCCGGGGGAGTAAGAAGGCAGCGGCGTGAGGGTGAGCCCGGCGAAACGCTCTGTTTTGACAAAGTCGCGCTGGTAGATGAAGTTGATGCCGAACAGCGCGTGCCGGCTGCGGTCAAACTTCAGCCGCAGTGAGCCGACGAGCTGGGCGAAGGGCAGGAGTCTGTGCTCCATGGCCTCGTCCAGCGTGGATTGCACCTTTGCAAGGAAGTGCACGAAGGAAAGCGTCGGTTCTATGCGGTCGCGCAGAACAAGTGTATTTACGAAGAGCCCGATCAGGGGCTCGAACTCCACCTGGTCGCGCCCCGCGACGAGTGTGCCGATGTAGACGTCCGGCTCGCCTGCTTCCCGGGCGACGACCACCTTGAGTGCGGCGAGCACCGTGGCGAAGAGAGAAACACCGTTGGCTCGCGATAATTGCGTGAGCGCATCCGTGAGCGTGCGCGGCAGAAGTTGGGAGACGATGTGCCCGCCGTGCGACTTGACCTCGGGCCGCGGATAGTCTGACGGCACCTCGCACTGCGGCAGTGCGGCCAGCTTCTGCTTCCAGTACTGCAACTGTGGTGCAATGGCGGCGGGTGAGCACTGCTCGGCATGCCAGACAGCGTAGTCGCCGAACTGGAAGCTGAGTTCGGGCAGTGTAAAGGCTGGCTCGCCCCGAAGCGCGGCGTAGTGTGCGGAAATCTCATGCGTGAGGACGCCGATCGACCAGCCATCGGCAACGATGTGATGCACGGTGATGAGCAGGATGTGCTGCTCTGGGGTGAGCCGAAGCAGGCGTGCGCGGAGGAGCGGTCCCTGCTCAAGCGAGAATGGCTCTTCGGCCTCAAGCACAGTCAAGCGGGTCTCCTGCTGCTCACGCTCTGCGGCCGGGAGCGCTGATAGATCTTCGATGAGCAGAGCGATGTCTGCAGATGCGTGCACAACCTGCTCGGGTTCATCATCGCCAAAGGCAAACGTGGTGCGCAGCGCCTCTTGCCTGTGGACGGTGCGGTTGATGGCTGCCTTGAGCGTCGCCGGGTCGAGTGGCCCGTCCAGCCGGAACCGCACGGCGATATTCAAAGCTGAGTTGCCACGCTTGAGCCGGTCGAGGTACCAGAAGGCCTGCTGCGCGGTGGTCGCAGGAAAGCGGTAGAGCGGCTCGCCCATGGTGCAGCGCGCACCGTGCCGTAGTTGGGAAGCGGTGGTCATTCGCTGCGTACCAACTGCACGCGGTATTTTTCCCGCGCGACGGCCTTCAGTATCGGTGCGGCCGCCGTGGTGGCAGGCTCTGCTGTCTGGCTGAGTGCGGCAAGCGCCTCGACCGTGCGGAGTTCGAGAATCTGCCGGGGCGTGAAGCTGAAGCCTGCGAGCTTTGCGCGGGCGATGATCTGGAACAGGTGAATCGAATCCGCGCCGAGGTCAAAGAGACTTTCGTCCATGCCAAACTCCGGGGTCTGCAGGACCTCACGAACAATTGCGGCGATCTTCCGCTCCGCATCTGTGCGCGGCAGCACGTGTTGCCATGCCTGCCTCGTGCTTGGCTGGGGCGCGGGCAACTGCCTGCGGTCGACCTTTCCGTTAGGCGTCTGCGGCAGCTCCGCAAGCGGGACGAAGTGAGCGGGCAGCATGTAATCGGGCAGGGTGCGCGAGAGCCAGGTGCGCAGCTCGGCAGGCGCAATCTGGCCTGCGCTCACGGTGTAAGCCACCAGGCGCTTGTCGCCAGGTTTGTCCTCGCGAGCCAGCACCACGGCCTCGCGCACGCCGGGATGACTGAGCAGCGCGGCCTCGACCTCACCAAGCTCGATGCGGAAACCGCGGACTTTAACCTGATGATCCAGGCGCCCTAGGAACTCAAGGCGGCCGCCCTCGCGTAGGCGAACCAGATCGCCGGTCCGGTAGATGCGCTGCCCGGGGTAAAACGGATCGTCGAAGAAGCGCTCGCGCGTGAGGTCCGCGCGCTTGAAGTACCCGCGTGCCACGCCGTCGCCGCCAATGCAGAGCTCACCGGGAACACCGATGGGCTGGAGCTGCGAATAAGCGTCCATGATGTAGAGCTGCGTGTTTGCAACGGGTGCTCCCAATGTGACTGGCTCACCGGCGCGCCGCACAGGGGATACCGCAGACCACACCGTGGTCTCCGTGGGACCATACATATTCCAAAGCGAGGCGCCGCGCGTAACCAGGGCGTCGGCCAGGTCCTGCGGAAGAGCTTCGCCGCCGCACAGCATCTTCAGGCCTGCTTTGCCGGTCCAGCCTGATTCGAGCATCATGCGCCAGGTGGAAGGTGTCGCCTGCAAGACGGTAATGGAGGCGCGATCGAGTGCTTGCAGCAGCAGCCGCGCATCCGATGTGGTCTCACGGCTGGCAATAACTACCTGCGCGCCCGTGATCAGCGGCAGGAAGAGCTCAAGGCCGGCAATGTCAAACGAGATGCTGGTGACGGCGAGCAGCTTGTCCGCCGCGGTGATACCGGGTTCATGCTGCATGGAGCAGAGGAAGTTGACGAGGTTGCGGTGCGTCACTTCGACGCCCTTCGGGTTGCCGGTAGAGCCCGAGGTGAAGATGACGTAGGCCAGGCGGTTCGCATCGGGCGCGAGCGGCAGCGCGGCGGTGGAATACTGAGCGATCTCGTCCGCGTCGGCATCGATGGCGACGAGCTGCAGTTCGGTGCCGGCTGGGTCTGGGACGTACTTCTGCTGCGTGACGAGCACGGGCAGCGCGGTCTCCTTGAGGATGTAGCGAATGCGCTCGCGCGGATAAGCCGGGTCGAGCGGAACGTAGGCAGCACCTGCCTTCCAGATGCCAAGCAGTGCAATGAGCATTTCAAGCGAGCGGTCCATCTGGACTCCAACCAGGTCGCCGGAGCGAACGCCCAGATCATGAAGGTAGTGTGCGAACTGGTTGCTGCGCATTTCTAATTCCGAGTACGAGAGCGTGTCAGTAACTCTGTCTGAGCTAAAGCCTGCTGCAATCGAGTGAGGCGTGCGCTCAACCTGTCGCGTAATGAGGTGCTGTACGTTGAGGTGAGATGGATACTCCGCTGCCGCGGTGTTCGCGGTAAGGGCGAGCGTGGCCTCTGCAGAGAGCAGCGGCAGCCGCTCGATGAACTCGTCCGTGTTGGCCGCCATGCCGTTCAGCAGGGTGGCGTAGCACTCCATCCATCTGGCGATGGTGTTGCGGTCAAACAGATCAGTGTTGTAATCGCAGTCAAGCAGCAGGCCCTCAGGCGACTCGACGATATTGAGCAAGAGGTCGAAGTTGACGAAGGTCTTGGCATTTGGCTCAAGGCTGGCAGTGGCGTTGCCGAAGCGCAGGTTGCGGGTCGCCTTCTCAAGGTTGAACTGAACCTCGATCAGCGGAAGACGGCTGACGTCCTTGCGCAGCTTGAGCTTCCGCACCAAGGTGCCATAGGTATATCTCTGGTGTTCGTAGGCGTCGAGCAGGGTGCGGCGCGTCTGCTTCAGCGTCTCTGCTGCTGTTGCGCCGTGCTTTGTCGCAATGCGGACAGGCAGAAAGTTCACGGCGTGGCCCACCATGGCATTTGACTCAAGCAGCGACTGGCCTGCCGTGGGAATGCCAATGACAGCCTCCTGCTGTCCGGCGAGCCGCGAGAGCAGGCTGGCAAAGCCGGTGAGCAGCGTGACAAAGAGCGTGCAGCCTTGAGACGCTCCGGCGCTGCGCACTGCGCGCATAAC
>CAYQYM010000115.1:0-7407 GCA_964421715.1 uncultured Acidipila sp. | reverse complement strand
CCACGGCCGCCTTGCGCCGTCCCGTGCCGTAGTACTGAATCAGATCTGCCATCGTTGGTCCTGTCCTCTAATCCTTCTGACTTATGCCTTCACTTCGAGTGGCTGCGGCTGCTGTGCCTGGTGCGGGTGCTCGCTGCCGCGGTAAACCTTAAGCTTCGTTCCCATCTGCCGGCCCATCTTGGTCTTGGGCAGCATGCCGCGAACTGCCTCTTCGACGATCTTCTCCGGACGGCGCTCAAGCAGGCGCACAAAAGACTCCTCGCGCAGTCCACCCGGGAAGCCAGTGTAGCGCCGGTAGACCTTCTGCTGGCTCTTCAGGCCGGTCAGGCGAACCTTTTCGGCGTTGACCACCACGACGTGATCGCCCATGTCAATGTACGGGGTGTACTTCGGATTGCGCTTGCCGGCGAGCACGCTGGCGGCCTCGGTCGCCAGGCGGCCGAGCGTCTTGCCAGTGGCGTCGACGACGAACCACTTGCGGGTGATATCGTGCGCGCTAGGAATAAAAGTAGACATCGCTTTCCTTCTTCTCCAAATCTTTACGTCCGCAGGCGGCCGGTGGCGCGCGTCCGCGGCGGAAAACCTGTGAATCCCAACGCAGGACAAACACTGTTCGCGAGGGTTGCAGCGAGCGGACCCGGCGGGCCGGCCTCCTGCGGTCTGAGCGGCGCGACCCGGAGGGCCACAGACCAGAAGACGCAGGACTGCGCAAGGACTTTAGAATAGGCCAAGTCGGCGGCCGGAGTCAATGAATGCACGGCGCAGATCACCTCCGGAACCCCGCATACCTCGAAATCCATCCGAATAACCGGGGCGGAGCCCGATCCGGGAACCGCCTCGCGTGCCCACTCGTTACTGAATAAGTTGTGCAATCCGCATCTTCCCGGCTCAATAACTTTGCGCGGAAAAGGAAAGCGGGGAGCTAACGCTCCCCGCACCGGCCCGTGTAAGAGCACGCCGGGCTAAAACTCCAGCTTCAGCGCCACCTGGAGCAGGCGAGGATCGCGGAACGTTCTAACCTTTCCGCGAAGTCCCCAGGTACCCGGGTCTGCAGGATCGAACTCCTCGGAGATTGACGTCGTGTAGAGACCCGACGGATTAGTGTGATTGAAGAGGTTGAAACTCTCCACGCGGAACTGCGTGTTTACCCGTTCGCCCAGTTTTGTGTTCTTCTCGAGCGCCATGTCATAGCGCCACCAGCCAGGACCGCGGATTGAACCGCGCGGCTCGTTGCCCGGCTGCCCGGTAGAGACATTTGGAGCAAAGGCGGCGGGATTGAACCAGCGCTGCAAGGTTCGCGGAGCGCCTTTCTGCGGGCTGAACAGCAGGTTGGGGCGGTTGTCCGAACCTCCACCGGCCAGCGTGCCGATACCACCCGGGTCGCCGATTGAGTCCGATTGAAAGATCGTGAGTGGCAGGCCGGTTTCCGCGTTCACGATGCCCGAGATGTTCCAGCCGCCAAGCAGGTGGCCGCTAAGCCCCTGTTGCGAAAGGTAGAACGGCAGCGGGTAAACGTAGTCGGCCGTTACCACGTGGCGACGGTCCAGCTGGGTCGGTCCATAGTCCAGGCGCGGATTGTAGGTGTACTGCGTCTGGGTGCCGAACGCGGCCTGGTTGTCGGTCAGGGCGTGCCCATAGGTGTAGTTGATGACCGCCGTACCTGCCGAGCCGAAGCGCTTCTGCAACTGCGATTGCAGGCTGTTGTAGCTGGACCCGAATTGCGGAGACACGATCGAGATGGCGCCATAACCAGGATAAGGGCGAAGCGGGTTGATCAGGTTCGTATCCGCGCGCGAGAGCGGCTGCCCCGGCTGCTGGATGCCAGCGGCGATTGCCTGCCCCGCACGCAGCTGGTTGATGTCGATCTGCCCAATCAGGTGTACGCCGCGCTGAGCAAAATACCCTATATCAAGGACGAAGTTGTGCCCCAGCTCGTGCTGCACATCCAGGTCCCACTGCTCGGTATAAGAGTTACGCCAGTTCGTGGCGAAGCCACGGAGAAATGGCGGCGTATTGTCCACCTGTGCAGCTCCCGATGCCGGCTGCGCCAGGGAGGTGTAGTTGATGTTCGCCGGGAAGACGAAGGGAGGATTGTTGAAGACTGCATACTCCCAAAGGCCGGCGATCAGCGGCTCCACGAAGATGCCGAATCCCGCGCGGATCGAGGTCTTGCCATCGCCGAAGGGATCATAGGCAAGACCGATACGGGGTGCAATTCCGGTATAGTCGGCTGCATTCACGCCACCGCCGAACCGGGATCCCGCATTACCGATGATGATGCCACTGGTGGGATCGCCCGATCCCGGGATGCGCATGCCGCTCGCGTCGAGCTTGATGACCGCCGCAGGATTGTAAGCACGCGGATCGAAGTTAGTCAGCGAGTTATGACCGTCGGTGGGCGGCAGAAAGAGCGAATAGCGAAAGCCGTAGCTGATGGTCAACCTTGGCGTCGGTCGCCACTCGTCCTGCGCATAGAATTCGTAGGAGTTGTCGTTGATGTCTGCGGTATAGTCCTTGGAGTCCTGCGTGAAGTTAGAGGCAAATCCCTGGAGGAAGTTGGCCCACTCCTGCTGGAAGTCATCCCCGCCCTTCGGCTTACCCGTAGCGTCGAAGTAGAAGCTGCCGGTGTTATTGCCGGCGGCGTTTTCACGCTTCTCATAGTTGTCGTAACTGATTCCGAACTTCAGCGAGTGACTGCCGCGCACCCAGCTCAGGTTATCGAAGAAGTTATGGTTGGAGTTGAAATTACGATACTGTCCAAAGCCATCGAGGCCGCTGAAGTCCTGAAAATCGATCGAGGGCACGCGAACCAGCGTGCTTTTATAGGGCAGGGTTACGGCCGCTGCCGCGTCCGGAGAATTCGCAATGTTCATCAGGCCAGTGGGATTGCTGACTATCGCGCCGTAGGAGTAGGCATATCCCGTCTCGTTGTACAGGGCAGGGGTAATGGCAACCGTAACCCTGCCCAGCCAGTTTTTGCCCGGGGCATTGGTCGCAGTCGTGCTCACACCAGGCAGAGAGCCGTTTGTGAAAAGGCCGCCTGGCTCGACCGTGGGAATCTTGTCATTGAGGAAGCGGCCCGTGAGCGTCACCTTGTCATTCACATTGTGGTCGACGCGGTACATCTCCTCCTGGTAGTTGAAGACGGCGGGGACATTGCTGTTCAGCGTGTAATCGCTGCTTGCATCGGGAATTTTGTTCCAGATATTGTTGAGGTACGCCTGCGCCGCAGGCGAGATTGTAACCGACGAACCTGTGCTGGTACAGTTGCCGGCTGCATCGAAGCCATTGCACACCGGCACCGTAAACTTTCCCTGCTTGAGCGCTGCCGTCGGCGCAACGGCTGCCAGCTCTGTGGGCGTGTGAATGCGGCGCATCTCCTCCGAGAAGAAGAAAAACGTCTTCGGGTTCTGAGGCTTATAGAGGAACGGAATCTCGACAGGTCCGCCGATTGTTCCGCCGAAATCGTTGTACCGCAGCGGCTGACGCCGTACCCCGTTCTGATTGTTCAGATACGTGTTGGCATTGAGCACGTCATTGCGGAAGAACTCATACACGTCGCCATGGAACTGGCGGGTACCCGAGCGGGTCACGACCGTCACCTGCCCTGAGGCCCCCCGCCCGTACTCGGCGTTATAGTTGCCGCGCAGAATCTTGAACTCGCTGATGGCCTCAACGCTGGGGTAATTCAGCAGCGTCCGGTTAGAACCGCGGTCCACGTTGTCGGCGCCGTCAATCGTCCAGTTGTTCTGCGTGTCACGGCCGCCGCTTACTGAAAACGAGGTCACGTTGGTCTGGTTCTGATAGTTGTAGACGCCGACGTAGAGCTGGTCCGGCACGTTGCCGCTCACACCTGGTTGCAGCAGCACCAGTTGCTCGTAGTTGCGATTGTTAATGGGCAGGCCGCGCACCTGCTCGCCGCTGATGAGGCCTTCGGCCGAGGCGTTCTGCAACTGCACCTGGAAAGCGTCCGCGGTGACCTGGACGCTCTCATTCTGTGAGCCGACCTGCAGGTGAATGTCTTCGGTCAGGCGGTCGCCGACGTTCAGCACGATGCCGCTCTCGGTGTCCTTTTTAAAGCCCGCAGCCTCCACGATGAGCTGGTAACGAGCAACCGGCAGCAGCGGAGCCACGTACTGGCCCCGGTCGTTACTGGTGACGTGGCGAACCTCCACGCCCGTATCAGAGTTGACAACCCTCACGGAGGCGCTGGACACGATAGCGCCGCCCGGATCGTACACGGTGCCTCGAATCGATCCAGTCACCTCCTGCGCAGGCAGGGACAGAGGAACGAGCGCGGCGAAGCCTGCGCTCAGCAGGACTTTTGTAATGATGGAAACTCGCATGTGCCTCCCAAGAATTTTGGAACTGCTCATTAAATGAGGGCTCAAAACCAGCCTGGAGCCGGCCCGGAGCTGATATGCCGGTAATTCTGCCAGACGGAGGCAAGACTGCGACAGGCTTTCATGCTGTATAGACTGCTAGACAAAATTTAGTATTCACGATATCATTAAATTATTTATTCAATGAAATAATTTACCTGGATGCACCCACGTTCCCTGGCACTCCCGGCCGCCGGCCAGCAAGCCGGAGTTCATGCATCTCAATTAAGTTCATGCATCTCAATTAACTGATCGATAAACACCCTACATCAATTCAGGAGTATGCAATGAAGCTGGATAGCTTGAAGACCCTGTTCGTGGATGAACTGATAGACCTCTACTCGGCCGAGCAGCAGATTACCCAGGCGCTGCCTAAGCTGGCGCAGGTCGCCTCCAACCAGGAGCTGAAGCAGGCGTTTGAGTTCCACCTGGAGCAGACCCGCGGACAGCTTCAAAGGCTGGACCAGATCTTTGAAAAAATGAAGATCGAGCGGCAGTCAAAGACCTGCAAAGGTATGCAGGGCATCCTTGCCGAGGCGCAGGAAGATATCAGGGACGGCGGCGATCCAGACGTCATCGACGCCTGTCTTATCTCTTCGGCGCAGCGAGTGGAGCACTACGAGATCGCGGCCTATGGATCGGCGCGTACCTACGCGGAGCTGCTGGGCGACAACCATTGCGTGCAACTGCTGGAGCAGACGCTCGATGAAGAGAAGCAGACCGACGCAAAGCTGACGCAGGTGGCACAGAAGGTAAACGTGGAAGCGAAAGCGGCCTAAAGCTTTAGAGGCCAACGCCGCCGCCGTGTCGGACATCCAAGCCGGAAGTCGGTGCGCGGCAGAGTTGTGTCCGGCAATCCCAAAACGAGGAGAAGAGCATGTTTCTAGTAATTGGGTTGATTCTGGTGCTGGCGTGGATTGCCGGGTTTGTGGTCTTCCACACGGCTGGGTTCCTTATCCACATCCTGCTGATTCTGGCCGTAATTTCAATAATCTTCCATTTCCTGCGGGGCCGGACTACCTAGGGGAAGATGCGGCAGCGGTGGACACCTCGTGAGGCCACTCTACAGGCGTCGGGCGCGGGTGTCCAGCGGCTTGGACACTTTGTGGACACCCGCTGCGGGCAGGTGTCCACCGCCGGTACGGCCCGGTGGCCCGGCGGAGCCGGGCCGCCTTGGGCCCTTGCCTTAGCCCCCGCTGGCCTTGAGGTGCAGCTTGGCGACCCAGCGAAACATGCATTGCAACGAGCAGAAGTGATGCACCCCACTGCTTAGGCTGATAGTGTGTTGGACGGGCAACGCGATGCCGTCGAAGCACCGCGAACAATGAGCATGGCCGACTTGTGACAGGTGGGACTGTTGCATGGGTGTGGCCTCCTGGCGGACCCGGGCCGTAGCGGGTCAAGGGCGCGTCAGCGCCGCGTAGCGGGCGGAGGCGCAGCCGGAGCCCCTTGACGGGCGGAGGCACGATGGGAAGCCACGGCCACACCCCGCCAGTGCGGCGGGACGGGAAGGGTGGCCGTGCCAGCGGCGATGGCCCCTGCCCGGGCCGCGCGTGAGCCAGCACCTAGGGTGGGGTGGGGTGTGGTTTGGCCTTGCGGCTGCGGGCTGTTGGCGCGCGGGGTGGGGAGAGCGCGGAATGGGGCGCGCCGGGGCTGGGGCGGCGCGACCCCGCGCGACCCCGCGCGCGGGCGCCACACCTTGCCGGAGCGGAGACGCCTGAATGGCGGCGGAGCGCAGGAACGCGGAGCCGAAGGCGCAGCAATAAGTTAGTGGCCCGCGACAGCGGGCCGTGGCGGGGGCACATGACGGGCCCGGGGCAAGGTTTGGGGCCAGCAGCTTTACCGCTGGTCCCCAAACTTGCTTACGGGCCCCACCTTGTTGTGCCGGTGCTCGCACCACCACTGGCCATCGCTCTGGCCCGCAGGAGCGATGAGCGACGGAGGGCCAGCCACTGCTGCGAGGGGCGCACGAGGGCTGCCAGCGGGGTTATCGCTGGCGGCCAGCGTGCTGCCCCGGTTCGGGCCGCGCCTTGGCGGATGCTGGCTTACCGCAACTGCCTATCGACCAGCACGTCGGCCAGGATGGCCAGCCCGACGGTGACGCGGCGCGTCTGCTCGTGCTGGCTGATATGGAGCCATGCGGCGGCGGCCACGACCGTGCGCCCATCGACATACTGCGCCACGAGGGCCGCCTGTTCCTCGTCTGGCACCTCGCCGAGTGCGCTCCAGAGGTCGAGTAGCTCGTCACGCAAGGCTATCGGCCTGCGCCTGTGGTGGGACTGTCGGGTGCGGGTGATGGCACCGAGCGTTGATGGTGCTGTGGTGCAGTGGGCTGCGCCTTCGCGCAGCGCACGGAGCTTTGAGATGAGGGTGCCATGGGGCCGGTAACGGACTTGCCTACAGCGTTCGCGCATGTTGCCTTTCTCCGCACCCGGGGCAAAAAAGAGGGGTGCTGGCAGACTCTACCAGCACCCCATTCCCTTGCGTTGCGTTGATTGCGCGTGCCTGCCGGTAGGGTAACTTACTGCCGGGAACGACGGTAACCAAAGAGCAGTGTCTCGTCGTACTCCGGGTCCGCTGGCGCGGGCCCCACCGTGCCGGGCACGGTGGGTGCGGCAGGCTGTTTTTTGGCCCGGAGGTCGGGCCAGCACTGCTCGGCTAGTGTCCAGAGCCGACCCAGATGGGCCGCCGTGCCTCGGTCTGCGGCCACAGCGAGTAGATACTCGCGCACGCCATTGGCGAGTGTGATGGCAGCCGCTGGCATGATGGCCACGGCCCGCTTGGCCGCCCACTCGTCTGCGCAGTCCTCGCAGCAGAAGCGGCGAACTGCTTGCTGGTCGAGCATGGAGTGGAGGTGCTGCTTGCAGTTGTCGCAGGTCTTGAGGTTGGCTCCGCGGGCGGTCATCGCTCACCCCCTGTGCTATGCGCGGCCAGCGCTAGCTGGGCGCAGTAGAGCATCTGCGTGCTCTCATGCTTGGCCAGCAGTCGCCGGGCTGCCGCCCACGCAAACCTGTATGAGCTGCCA
>CAYQYM010000114.1:0-7440 GCA_964421715.1 uncultured Acidipila sp. | reverse complement strand
CCCGCTGGCGGAAAACGAAAACGTACTTGCAGAACTGCACGCTTACAGCCACGTGAATGCACTCTCCTCCGCCATGCAGGCCTATCTTGTGATGGGCAGCGAGAAGCACCTGCGCGCGGCGAGCAACGCCTTCACGATGATTGTCAACGGACAGAGTTATGCCACCGGCGGATGGGGTCCGCGCGAGGCCTTCTGGACGCCGGGCACGGGTGCCCTGGGTCGCAGCCTGGTAGACACGCACAGCAGCTTTGAGACGCCTTGCGGCTCCTATGCGCACATGAAGCTGACGCGTTACCTGCTGCGTGTGACGCGCGACAGCCGTTACGGGGACAGCATGGAGCGGGTAATCTACAACACGGTGATGGGCGCTCGACCGGTTGCCGAGGATGGATCCAGCTTCTACTACTCGGATTACAACAACGCCGGCGCGAAGAAGAGCTATTCGCCGGACAAGTGGCCCTGCTGCTCGGGCACGCTCCCGCAGGTGGCCGCGGACTACGGCATCAGCGCCTACCTGCGGTCTCCGCGAGCGGTCTACGTCAACCTCTACATCCCTTCCCGGCTGCGCTGGATGCAACGCACGACACGTGTGGAGCTGACACAGCAGACCGAGTATCCGTTTGCGGATCACACGTCGATGACGCTCTCGATGTCCACGCGCGAGCGCTTTGCACTGCTGCTGCGCGTGCCGGCGTGGGCCGGGCCGAAGACGCGCGTGCTGGTGAACGGCAAGCACTGGAACGGCGCGGCGGAGCCTGGCACATTCGCCTTCTTGCATCGCGAATGGAAGCATGGCGACCGGGTCGAGGTAGAGTTCGACATCGCGCCGCGACTCGAAGCCGTGGACGATTTACATCCGAACCAGGTGGCTCTGGTGCGTGGGCCGCTGGCACTGATGCAGGTAGCTCCGAGGAGTGCCGCGCGGCTGACGCGGACCAATCTGCTGGCCGCCAAAGGCAGCGGCGACGACTGGCAGGTGCGTGCCGAGAGTGGAGAGACTCTGCGTATGCGGCCATTCTCAAGCATTGCGGACGAGTCCTACCGCCTTTACCAGGATGTGGCAGCTTAGTGGGCGGCCTTGCGGAAGCTCCGTCCGCGCCGCTCTGGTCCTACGGCGAAGATGATGAATAATGCCAGCAGGACGCAGAGCTCGTAAGAGGCAAGTGCCCAGGGGTAGCCGAAGTGGCGTTGCAGCAGGTTCTGCAGCGGGAGTACGGGTGAGGCGACAAGCACACCGAGTTGGTAAACAAAGCCGGGGAAGAGGCTGCGAATCTCGTCTGGCGAGAGTTCGTTCAGGTGCGCAGGAATGACACCGAAGGCTCCCTGTACGCCGCTCTGCATAAAAAATGATCCGAGCACAAGAGGCAGCAGGCTGCTTCCGAAGGCCCATGCGGGGATGGAGAGCAGGCAGACGACCAGCGCGAGCATGATGGCGTAACGGCGGCCGATTCTCTCGGAAAGCTGGCCGATGATGAGCGCGCCGAGGATGGCTCCGACGTTATAAATCACCGGGATGCCGAGGGTGGCTTTCATGCCAAGTACGGTGGCGCCGTGCATCCAGGGCAGCGTCTTAAGAAAATCGGGGTAAAGATCCTGCGTGCCGTGCGAGAGCGAGGTGATGACGGCCATCATCACCAGCAGGTACCAGAAGATGCCGATGTGACTCCAGAGCACGCGCGCCATGGTGGCAAAGGAGGGCGTGCGATGCTCGCGCCAGGCCTCGGATTCGGGCGCAAAGGCGGTGAGCAGGATAATGGCGACCGCGACGATAGAGCCTACGACAAACATGGCCTGCCAGCCAAAGCGTGGCGCGATGGTCTGCATGCCAACGGCGGCCACCAGGTAGCCGAAGGGGTAGCCCGCCTGCATCAGGCCGGAGAGCATGCCGCGTTGCCGCGGCGGAGCGCTCTCCATCGCATAGGAAGCGCCGATGCCCCAGTAACCGCCCATTCCGATGCCATAAAGCGCGCGCAGCAGCAGAAAGGCCGTGTAACCGGGGGCGAAGCCGCTCAGCACCGTAATCGTGGAGAAGTAAGCGACGCAAAACATCAGCGGACGCTTGCGTCCAAAGCGGTCTCCCAGGGCGCCGAAGATGAGCGCGCCGGCAGGTCGCATGGCGAGCGTGGCGGTCAGCGTCCAGACGATGGCAGGCTTGCCCACGTGGAAGCGGGCCATCAGCTCATTGAGCAGGAAGACGACGACAAAGAAGTCGAAGGCGTCCAGCACCCAGCCAAGGATGCCCCCGGCGACGGCAAATTGCCAGCCGCGCGTCGGCTGTCCGGCCGCGCTCCTGGGTGCAGGTTCGATGTGCATACAGGTCGTTATACGTGGTTTCAACCGGGGTGGGGAATGCACGGCATGGGCTGTTCGCGATAGCTTGTCCCAAGCCGGTCCCAAGCCGGTTGAGCACAGGCGCGCAGCTCCTCGAGAAGGGAAGGAGCATGGCCGAAGCCATGCTCCTTCAAACAATGTGCTTAGCTACTTGCGACCCCAGCGGTAGGCGACTCCGGCGTTGAAGCCGAGGTTGCGGTTCAAGGTGCTGCCGTAGTCGGTAATGAGGGCCATCGGCATCAGCCGCAGGGTGAGTGCAGGGCTCAGGTTGTAATCCACCGCCGCACCCGCGCTAAGGTTTAGGGCGTTGCCGTTGGGGTATAGGCCAAGGTACTTGCCCGGAAGACCGCCGGTGCCGGTATCGAAGTTGCCGCGGCCGACGCCGGCCAGAAGCTGCGCGCTCCAGCCCCAGTGCACGCCTTCGAAGAAGTGATAGGAAGGGCCGGCCATGAGGCTGTACTGGCTGATGCTGGGCTTGAACTGGTTGTAGGCGTTCGGACCGATAAACGTCGTGCCATAGTATCCACGCGCATCCACCGTAACGCCCCACTTGTCCTTGACCCAGTCCGTCAGGCCAACATTCCAGGAAGCCTCGCTGATGTGCTGCAGCGAGTTGCCCGGACGGAAGCGCAGGTAGCCGCCGCCGAAGTACACCTCATATTTGTGACTGTAGGTGTCCTGGATGATCTGCCGGTCGCGCAGCCTGCGCCGTGCACGGACACGGGCCTGCGCATTCCGGAGCACCTGCGCTCGGCTTTGGGGCCCCTGCGGCGGGAGGCTGGTCATCGTCTGCTGCTGCGGGCTGCCAGCAGCCTGCTGCGCATCTGGCTGGGACTCTGGCTGCGTTGCGGGCGCGTTTTGCGCCCAGAGTGAGGTGGCCGCGCAAAGGGCAGCGGCCAGTATGAAGCGCTTGCTGGGATACGTCAAACGAGATGCCTCCACTACGGTGGGACGGGAAATCAGGTGCTCTTTGTATTAAAGCATTTAGGCAGGCCCCTGCGCGTCCTGCTTATGCGTTAGACTCGACTACTGTCACGCGTGAGGCAGATTGCATGAGATTTTTGCTCGGACTCGTGTTTGGCATCCTGCTCGTTCCCGCTGTTGTTTTCTTTTACTTCCGCTCTGGTCGCGTGCCTGTGGCCGTAGCTGACGCGTCCTTTCCGCTGGAAATGAAGATCGTGCACGTGCCGTTGAAGGCACGCATCGAGCGGGAGATGCCGAAGTCCGTGCCGATCGAGCCCAGCGAGACAAACCTGCTGGCCGGGGCAAGCATTTATCGCGAGCTGTGCGCAGGCTGCCACGGCGGCTACGGGCGTGTGTCCGGCTTCGGCAGCCAGATGTTTCCCAGGTCTCCACAGCTGTGGGCGCCCCACCACAACGGCGTAGTCGGCGTCAGCGACGACCCTCCGGGTGAGATCTATTGGAAGGTGAAGAATGGCATCCGGCTCAGCGGCATGCCTGCGTATGTCAACCTGCTGAACGACACCCAGATGTGGCAGGTGACGCTGCTGCTGGCCAATGCGGACAAACCGCAGCCGGCCGAGGTGATGACCCTGCTCAAGCAGCCGCTACCCTGACCGGGCACTGAATCGTAGAAAAGCCGCCGGAGTGCCGGCGGCTTTTCTATCGTGCTGCAGAGATTCTTAGGCGGCCTTAACGGTCATCGCCTTCACGCGAGCATTCAGGCGGCTCTTGTAGCGCGAGGCGGTGTTGTCGTGCAGAATGCCCTTCTGAACACTCTTATCGAGCGCGGAGGCGGTGAGACGGTACTGCTCGGCGGCGGCCGTCGCGTCGCCCTTCTGAATGGCCTCGCGCAGGGCGCGCAGGCTGCCGCGCACACGGCTCTTGTTGGCGCGGTTTACAGCGGTCTTGCGCTCGGTCTGACGGGCTCGCTTGAGCGAGGATACGTGGTTCGCCATAACTATTCCTTAGACTCTCTTAAATGTAAATGGAGTGCAGGCAGAGAGGACGCAGACGCCGCACTCCTGCAATCTCCAAGTGTATGGATTTCCGTTTCCCAGGTCAATGCGAAGGGCGGCCCAAGCAGGAAGCCTGGTCCGCCCTTCGCATGTGGAATCGGCCCGGAGAACCGGCCGTCTGCAGCGGCCTTTACCAGCGCTCTACCAGCGATAGACGGTCACATTATCCAGGTAGGCCGTTATATTGCCGGAGCGGCCCATGCCGTCCACCTGGAAGTTTGTGAGCAGCGTCGGTGCCCAGCCGAGCGCAAAAGCCGAGTTGCCCTGCGCTCCGCTGAACTCGGACTGCACTCCATCCAGGGTGGCCGATTCGTACGTCACGTTGCCGTTCGCGTCGCGGGAATAGGCGATCTGGATGCTGTGCCAGGTATTGCGGCTCCAGTTTGCCGGGTTGCAGGGCGCGTTCGTGTGACGCCAGCTATCCACCGGTTGCTTCGCAGTCCCCGTGTTCACGGTGTAATCCCAGGTATTGGAGTAGCCGTCGCACTGCACGCCGTAAATGACGGTCTGGCCGTTTGCCATTACCTGGTTCATGTCCATCTCTACGATGGCCACCTGCGAGCTCCGGGTGAGCATGACCTGCGCGGAGTAGACGAAGTGGGTAGCGGCGGGATCCGCGGCAAAGGTGGTATGGAAGCGCTGGCCGCCGGCGTTGGTGAAGTTCATCGAGAAGGCGCGGGCGCGGCCACTGACCGAGGGTGAGCTGACAAGAGCAGTCGCGCCCTGGGACGAGCCGCCCTGGATTGCCAGATCGTTATAGGCCGCCCAGTTGTTCTGGTTCTGGAGGTTGCTCGCGACAGTGACGTTGGGCGGCATGGGAGGGCTCTGCGCCACAAGGATGCTGATGTTCGTCACGCAGGAGGCACCCCTTGCGCCCCAGGACTTTACATGCAGAACGTGGTAGCCGGTGCTGGCCGTGACAATGGCCCCTATCGAGGAGGCGCCGCTATAGATCGTCGTGTTGGTGCTGTTATCCAGTGAGTAGCCCATGGCAGCCACCGCCTGCGACGAGCAGGGGCTTGCGACAGCCTGCAGGCTGAAGGGCGAATGCAGCTGCGCTCCGTCGACGGGCGTGGAGACGGTCACATCGGCGTGCGCCGACACTGTGAAGGCTGGCCCCATGACCAGAAAAAGGCCTAGGAGAAGGAGCAGGAGGAGGTTCCAACGTGCGGTCTTCATGCGGTATCTCGGTGTCCAGAGGAACGCGGCATAGCGGCGGAGCGCCGGCCTGCGCGGCCGTCCGGCACACGCGGAGTAGCGTTCCCGCCCGGAGACGGGTCCCTCTGAACAGCTTTCTTGGGTAGTTGGAGAGAACTTAGCTGCCGCGAAGGCGACAATCAACAGGGAAATGACCGAACGCAGCGCTGGGCAGTACCGAAGGTAACGTTCTACTTACGTGTGCAGAGAAGCAATGGGGCACGGTAAGTAGATACTGTGTTGGTCAACGCCCCGGAGCGTCGGCTCGAAGCCTCATTTTTTACCTGACTGTTGCAAGTTCAGGATTGACGCCTGTGGGGCCCAGCGCTACTCTGTGCCCAATGGCGCTGTTTAGACAGCGCCAGCCCTCGACATAATTGGTGCTCAACGCCAATCCGAAACGTTTGCCCGCACATCTAATCCATGTGAGCAAATGTATCTGCCCTGCCGCACTGAACCCCCACAATCATGCAATCTACGGAACCTGCGTTCCCTGGAGGTAACAGCCCTTCTTGATGAGAAAAGCCCTGGAAATCACCCCGAATCTTGAGCCCCTCTTCGGGACTCGCGATGAAAACCTCAGGCTCATGGAAGACATGCTCCATGTGCATATCGATTTCCGGTCTGACGCTGTGGAAGTGGAAGGGCAGCCGGACGCGATCGATCGGGTCCGGAGCATCTTTGACGATTATGAACGGTTAAGGCGCAACGGCGTAAACCTGCAGAACGGCGAGCTGAATGCGATGCTGAAGTTTGTGGTGAGTGACCCGGAGGTCACATTGCGCTCGCTGGTGGAGAGCGGCAAGCAGCGCTCAGCGGGCATCAAGCGCATGGTGCAGCCGCGCTCGCTAAACCAGCGCCGGTATGTTGAAGCGATTGAGCAGACGGACATGGTCTTCGGCATCGGGCCGGCCGGCACCGGCAAAACTTACCTGGCGGTGGCGATGGCGGCGGCGGCGCTGCTGGCCAAAAAGGTCAGTCGCATCGTGCTGGTGCGCCCCGCGGTCGAGGCCGGCGAGCGGCTCGGTTTTCTGCCCGGCAGCCTGCAGGAAAAAGTCGACCCTTACCTGCGCCCGCTCTACGACGCGCTCTATGACCTGCTGGAGCCGGAGCGAGTAGACAAGATGCTGGAGCGGAACGTGATCGAGGTGGCTCCGCTGGCCTTCATGCGCGGCCGCACGCTTAATGATGCTTTCATCATCATGGACGAGGCACAGAACACCACCTCCGAGCAAATGAAGATGTTTTTGACGCGACTCGGCAACAATGCCAGGGCGGTCATCACGGGCGACGTGACGCAGATTGACCTGCCCAACCCCAGGCGCTCCGGATTACTCGAGGCGATGCATATTCTGGATGGCGTCGACGGAATCCGCTTCATCCGCTTTGAAGACGGAGACGTGGTACGCCACCACCTGGTCCAGCGCATCATCCGCGCCTACGACAGCTTCGGGCGGCAGCAGCAGGAGCTGCCGCTGGCCATGAACGCCGAGGCGGAGGCCTCGCCGGCCAAGCCGCAGTAGACAGGTCGAGTACCATGAAAGAGGAGGGCCACTCGCCCTCCTCTTTGCTTTGGAGAGCAAGGGATTTGAAAACCACGGCATGATCCTGTTCGAACCAGCGCCCGATGGCCCGCAACGCTCCCCTGTCCAGAGACGCGGGCTCGCTGCGTTTCTCAAGGAGGCGCGGACGGCGGTAGGCCTGGATGGCCGGGTGACGGTGCTGCTGACCAGCGATGCGGCGGTTTGCGAGCTGAACCGGAGATTCCGCCGCAAGAACAAGCCGACCGACGTGCTGAGCTTTCCCGCCGCCGGTCACCCCGGTCCAGGCCGCAGCCGCGCCGCGGGCGACCTGGCCATCTCTCTCGATACGGCGTCACGCCAGGCTTCCGCGTATGGCCACTCGCTTGACACCGAGGTGCGCGTGCTTATCC
>CAYQYM010000113.1:0-7466 GCA_964421715.1 uncultured Acidipila sp. | reverse complement strand
TATGTGGGCGCGGGGTGGGCGGCGGGGTGGGGGTCCTGGGGGTGTTTGCGTGTGCGCTCTCCATTCCGTGTCTGCTGGCTGGCGGAGGTGGGGGTGTGATCGGCGTGGCCATCACGCTGGCCGCGCTCGTGACCTGCCAAGCCATCGTGCGGCTCTGGCGCAGGCCGGACGCAGCCAGCGTCCTGCTCTACGCTGCGGCGCTGGATCTCGCCCTCATCGCCAAGTTCTCCGGCCTGTTGCTGATTCCCTTCTCCGTGCTCGCCTGGGCGGTGCTGCTGTGGCACACGGGGCAGGCCCGGCGCATGCTGCGGCTGGCCACCGCCGCCGCCTCAGGATTCCTGCTGGCGGGCCTCTTCGTCTGGGGTATCTACTTCATAACCTTTCGCCACGCGGATATCCATTTGTTCGCACAAAGCTATTTTGAAGAAGAGGTTCCACAACCCGGCACCCCGGCCTTTCAGGCTTCGCGCCGACGGGTGCAGCTCTTCGCCCGGCTTGAGCAGCATCCCGCCGCCACGCGGGTTCTCATGCCGGCCTTCTACTACCTCGCTGGAGTCCGGTTTGTGACCCGTGCCGCCCAGCGTCCCGTCTATCTGCTCGGCCGCAGGCTCAGCTCGGGTGTGTGGTACTACTTCCCGCTGCTCACGGCGCTCAAGTCGTCGCCCGGCTTTCTCGCAGGCCTGCTGCTGGCTGCCGCTCTCGCCGTCATCCCCCTCCGTTCGCAGCGGCTTGCACCAGAGGCTCTTGTGCTGGCGCTCTGGTGGGTGGTTTACACGACGGTGGCTCTCTGCATGAAGCTGAACCTCGGCCTACGCCATTACATGCCCGGAATCGTCGCGCTCATGGTGCTCACGGCGCTGGCTGTTCCCGCGTTGCAGGTGCTTGCAAGCCGGGTCCGGCCGCGTGTGGCCCGATGGATGGGCTGGGCGCTGGCCTGCTCGGCCGTGGCTGCGTTGTGGACAGCCGCCGCGCAGTGGCCGTGGTACCTGCCCTACTACAATGATTTGCGCATGCACACGCCTGACGGATGGATCGCCTCCGACTCGAACATCGACTCCGGTATGTCCCTGCGCGCGGTCGATGACTTCGCCGCGCGCGCCCGCGTGGACGAGGTGGCCGTCGTGCCCTTTCAGCCGCACGTCTTTGCCTTGTCACACCTGATTGCGCATGGCGTACCCTGGAACTGCGCCGCACCGTCCCTGCCCTCCGGGCGCTGGCTCGCCGTCAGCACGCATCGCTTTTACGACCCGCGCCACCCCGGCGACTGCGACTACCTGCTGGCCTATCCGCACCAGCCCCTGGCCGGCGGCAGCATGGAGATCTTCGACCTGGGTGCCCTGCATCCCGGGACTACAAACGCGCAACGAAGCCCCGATGCCAAGGGGGCGCAATAACATGCGTAAACTTCGACCCCTCTGCATCGCCCTTTTTCTCTTGCTGCTGGCCGCTCCCGCAACTTGGGCGCAGGGCCTCGTCTGGGAGATCCATGGCGGCTGGACCCGCAACCAGGACAACCACCCGCTGCACCTCGGTGATGGCGTACGGGCAAACGATGTCGTCGTCTCCACCACGCCCGGCATCCACGCCTCCGTATTGGTGCTCATGCCGGATGGGCAACGGCTTCTCCTCCAGTGCGATGCGGCGGCCACGTGCGCGCAGGGCTACCGCATCCCGCGCCTGCAGATGAAGCCTCCTGCAGCAGCAGAGGCCCTGCTGGCGCGCATCCAGGCCGAGCTGCTGGCAAACCCCGAGCCGCAGCCGGTCGCAGCCGGTGCGCGGCCCAATTCCGAGCGCGAGATGGTGGCAAAGATCGGCGACGACGGCAATGTCTACGTGGGCACACTGCTCAGCGGGCTGGAGCCCGGCACTTACGTCCTCTCCGTGCAGAGTCCGCAAACGCGAGCGCCGCTGCAGACGCATACGCTCCACTGGACCGGCGCAGGGCCGGCGCGGGTACCCGCCGCCCTGCCCGGTGTCTACACTATCCGGGTGGTGGACGAGCGCCGCGAGACGCGCCGGGTGCTTACCGTCCTCGCCGCACAGCAAGCGGATTTTGAAAGATTTGACCAGGCGCTCGATAAAGCGCGCGATGTTCTCGACGACTGGAATGAGGTCTTCCCGGGCTGGCCCATGCACGGGCTTGTTCGTGTGTATCTCCGCAGCCTGGCGGATCACCCGCTATGAGCCTCTGGCCGTTGCGCCTGCCGGAGCCTCCGCCCACAGACGACACGGTCCATGTCTATGCCTGGCCGCTGGAGGCCGAGCTTGCGCCCGTTCAGTATCACCTGCACCTTCTTTCTGAAGAGGAGCGCGCGCGCGCCGCGCGCTTTCGCTTCGACCGTCACCGGGGCAACTACGTCCAGGCTCACTCCGGCATGCGCCGCGTGCTGGCCGCGTGCCTGCAGTGTGCGCCGGGCGGCATTGCCTTTCAGCAGAACGAATATGGCAAGCCGTCTTTGCCCGGCGACCCGCTCCAGTTCAACCTGAGTCACACGCGCGGGCTCTGTGTGCTTGCAGTGTCACGTGTGATGCCGCTGGGGGTCGATGTCGAGTATATTCGCGAGATGGACGAGGCCGTGGCCAGCTCGCACTTCTCCTCGCGCGAGCTGGCCACCCTGCGGCACACCACTGGAGAGGCCTGGGTGCGCTCCTTTTATCGCATCTGGACGTCGAAGGAGGCGCTGCTCAAGGCGGAAGGTTTTGGCATCCACGTCCCGCTGCATTCATTCGATGTCGAGGGAGACCCGGAAAAGCCGGCTGCCCTGCTTGCGGCCCGCCCGGCGGCGGGGTTTACCCGGCAGTGGCGTATGCACGACCTGCGGCCCGGCACCGGCCACCACGCTGCCGCGCTTGCCGTGGGCGGCGACGCAAAAGTGGAGTGCTACACGCTTGCCGTTTGAGGGCTGAAAGACTCGGCCGCGACGATGGCGCCGCGCATGGACTCGGCCAGATTGCGCGCGTAAGGCAACTGCAGAATGGAGCTGTGATTTCCTGGCAGTTCATGCAGCATGCTGCCGCCTGCGGCTAGCTCGCTCCACCTGCGGCGCGGGTCCAGTTCAGCCGAGATGCCGGCAGACTCAAAACAATCCCGCGCAATGTAAATATCGATCGAGCCCGCGTAAGGCGATGGACAATACGCATTCATCTGCTGTTGGTTCTGGTCCTGGGTGCCATCCGGCAACTGCGATGAGGTGCTGACCCAGCCGGTCAGCAGCGCCGCCACGCGGTCCAGCATGGCCTGGTGCTTTGCACGCGGAATGCAGGAAACCGCCCCCTTCAGCCGCATCCAGCAGAAAGCGGCCAGCGTGCCCAGGATGTAGCGCCGGTGCTGCCAGTGCATCCTGCGGCGGCCTGACCTGCGGGCGAACCGGCCCGGCACGCTGGCCTGCACCATAGCGAGAAAGGCGACCCTTTCGCCCGCGGCGCGAAGCTGCTGCGCCATCTCAAAGGCCACCATGCCGCCCATGCAGAAGCCCGCCAGATGGTATGGACCCTCAGGCTGGCGCCTCCGCACCAGTTCCACGTAAATGCGCGCCCGCTCTTCCACGCTCAGAAAGCGCTCGCCCGGCTGCGGCAGGCGCGACTCAATGCCGAAGACCGGCCGGTCCGAACCCATCTGCAATGAGACCTCGCGCAGTGCCATGACGCTGATCGCCCGCCCGCCGGGAATCCAGTAGAGCGGCGCCAGCGCGCCCTCTGGCTGCAGGGAAACGAGCGCGTGCGCGCCGTCCCCTGACTTGTAGCTGCCACCGTGCTGGGGCGGCTCCGCCACCCTCGGCGCGCTCGCCGGCGCAGCGGGTGACACCTGGGCGCGGCACCCTGCCAGGGCCGCAGCAAACTCGGCAACCGTGGGCCGTTCCAGGATCGCGTGCAGCGGGACCTCGATATTCATGGCGCGTTCGATTCTCGTCGCCAGCTTAACGGCGAGCAGCGAGTGGCCGCCGAGATCAAAGAAATTGTCCTGCGGAGTCACGGTGCGCAGCCCGAAGATTTCAGCCCAGACCAGGCAAAGCCTCGCTTCAAGCGCACTGTCCTGCGCCGGAACCGGTGTGGCGCAAGCAGGCACAGGGTCGGCCGGCGGCACGATCACCCCCGACGCTTCGACGCTTTTCTCCGTAACTCCAAGCTGCTGGACGAGCCGGTCCAGATACGCCTGAAGCTGCTGCTCACCCAGCCACATCGAAGCAGCGAGCAGGTTGGCAGTCACTCCGCCCGCCTCACAGTAGAGGGCGAGCTCTACATCGGGATCCGGCGCAGGCAGCCACTCGGCAGCCGCTTCGACACCCGGGGCAAAGACAGCCGGGATCTCCGGCAGCATCGCGAGGGCAGTGTAGGCGAGCGGAGCCGCAGCCTCAGAACGCAGCCGCTCATAAGGTTGTGCGCTCAGTGCGGAGAGCCCGGGCCCGTCTGCGCCGCCACGCTCCGCCTCCCGCAGCAGGGACGCAAGCCGCACGGGATCTCCCTTGCAGGTTTCCACTGAGCCGAGGTCCAGCTCCGTCATCGGGCCGATCACGCCTGCCAGCTCCGGACTTTGCCTTCGATTCAGCCACAGGGCCACGCCTGAGTGTCTTTCGGCTCTCTCCTGGTTCACTGCCAACACGGCGGCCGCAATCGATTCAAGGCTCAACCGGACCGGCAGGCTGCGGCGAACTACCTGCACCGGAGCGGCGGCCCGTGGAGGATCGGCAACCGCCAGCGCAGGCGCGCCATGCACCTCGCGCTGCCACACCGCGAAGTCCGGGTACTGCAGCCCGGCCGGAGCAAGCGACTCACCCCGGTAGAGCGCGGCCAGCTCCTGAAACAGGACAGCCAGCGAGATCTCGTCGCAGATCGGTGCCGGAGACGCAATCTGCAGCCAGTGCAACTCCGCTGCGCCGCATAGCAGCGTGATCCGCACGCGGTTTTCTCCGCGCGCGACGGCATCGGCGAGAATCCGCTCCATCTCAGCGCGAGCAAGCGCCGCGCCGAGGCCGTTCAGCCCTGCCACCTCTGCCGGCATCACCGCAGAGGAAAACACCGCGCCCGGCGCATCGAACACCACCTGCGCGCCGTCCTTGAGAGTGGTCCTCAGCGGCTCATGACGCTCCCCAAGCAGACCCGCACAGTGCTCCACCAGCGCACGGTCGAGCCGCCCGCTCAGCCGCACCCGCAAGACGTGCTTGGCGAAAGGACTGGCGGCGGCAAGCCTCTGCTGCGCAAAAGAGAGCGGAAAGCGGTGGGCCGTCTCAACCTCTAAATTTCCGCGCCTGGAATCGACAGTCATCCTGCACATACAACGAGCAATTTGCATGCCACCTTGAGCACTGGAGCTGCTCGCGGCAGGCCCACAGGAAGATATGCAATCAATTGCGCAACTTTTTGGCTAATCGCGTTACCTGTGCGAGAGCAGCAAGGCGCGTGGCGCTCCCTTGGTCGCCAGGTGCGGCAGTTGAGCCGCTGCGCCGCCAGCCAAAGTGCAATCCTTTGCACCTGAAGCATACGAATCGGGCGAATGGAGATCATTCCTGCCCGAAGTCTGCTTTGGTCACAGAGTTGCACGGCTCTATGCGGGATGAAAGAGCCTATTGCCATCATCGGTATGGCTGCGCGACTGCCAGGCGCACAAAATGTCGAGGAGTTCTGGCAGAACCAGCTCCAGGGTGTCGAGGCGATCTCACACTTCACTGTCGAAGAGCTTGAGGTGCCGGAGGCAGACCGGCTGGCGGCTGAGCCGAACTACGTGCGCGCCCGCTCCATCCTCGCGGATATCGACATGTTCGACCCGGAGTTCTTCGGCATCGTGCCCCGCGAAGCGGAGCTGATGGACCCGCAGCACAGGCTCTTCCTCGAGTCCTGCTGGCAGGCCATCGAGACCGCCGGTTACAATCCATTTTCCTACGGCGGCTCCATCGGGATCTACGCCGGATGCAGCTATCCCAGCTACTTTCTCTCCCAGGTCTGCGCGCAGAACGGCTTCATTGAAGACTTTACCGGGCAATACCAGATTGGCAACTATACCGCCATGATGGGCAACATGCCCGACTTCCTCGCGACGCGCGTCAGCTACAAGCTGGGACTGCGCGGCCCGGCCATGACCATCAGCACGGCCTGCTCCACGTCGCTGGTGGCCGTGTGCGAGGCGGCCAGGAGCCTGCTGGCCGGCGACTGCGACATGGCGCTCGCGGGCGGCGTCTCCATCACGCTGCCGCAGCGCCGCGGCTACTTCTACACCGAAGGCGGCATGGGATCCGCCGACGGCCACTGCCGCACCTTTGACGCCTTGGCCCGCGGCACGGTATTCGGCAGCGGCGTGGCCGTGGTACTGCTCAAAACGCTTTCAGACGCGGTGCGCGACGGCGATACCGTACACGCGGTCATCCGCGGTTTTGCACTGAACAACGACGGCTCGGGCAAGATCGGCTACACCGCGCCCGCTATTGAAGGTCAGGCGGAGGTCATCGCCAAGGCTCACAGTTCAGGCGGCATTGATCCAGCCTCGATCGGCTACCTTGAGGCACACGGCACGGCCACCCCACTCGGCGACCCCATCGAGCTCGCGGCCGCGACGCGCGCCTTCCGCATGGGCACGGATCGCAGGCAGTTCTGCGTGGCGGGCACTGCCAAGACCAACGTCGGCCATCTCGACATTGCCGCCGGTGCCGTGGGGCTCATCCACGCAACGCATATCGTGCGCGAGGGCCTGCTGCCCAGGACGCTCCACTTCGAGCGCCCCACCGAAAAGTTCGATTTTGCCAATAGCCCATTCATTGTGAACACGGAGCTGCGGCCCTGGCAGCAGCCGGAACCGCGCCGCGCCGGCATCAGCTCCTTCGGCGTCGGCGGCACAAACGCGCACGTTGTTATCGAGCAGCCCCCGCAGATGCAATCAGAGCGCTCGCTGCGCACGCAGCATCTGCTGCCGCTCTCGGCCCGTTCCGAGGCGGCGCTCGACAGCATGGCTCACAACCTTGCCGTGCACCTTGAAGCACATCCCGGCCTCGATCTCGCCGACGTGGCACACACGCTGCAAGTGGGGCGCAAGGCGTTTCCGCACCGCCGCTTTGTTGTTACGGCCACGGCGGCTGAGGCCATTTCAGAGCTGCGCAAACCTGCCGCCCCGCAGACCTCACGCATTGCGAAGCGCGCGCCCAGGGCCGCCTTCCTCTTTCCCGGCCAGGGCTCACAACGCCCCAACATGGGCCGCGAACTCTATGAGACAGAGCCGGTCTTCCGCGCCGCGGTCGACCGCTGCGCCAGGCTGCTGCAGCCGCAGATGGGCTGCGACCTGCGCGAGCTGCTCTACCCCGCCGTGGTTACGGACAAGGCCACCTGCCGTATCACGCAGACCTCGGCCGCGCAGCCCGCGATCTTTACCGTCGAGTACGCGACGGCGAAGCTCTGGCTCAACTGGGGCGTACGGCCGGTCGCCATGCTGGGCCACAGCGTCGGGGAGATCGTTTCACCACCGCTGGCCGGCGTCCGCGCGC
>CAYQYM010000112.1:0-7545 GCA_964421715.1 uncultured Acidipila sp. | reverse complement strand
CCGCCCAGCTTGCCGTCCGTGCCCACCTCGCGGGCCACGCGCGTCACCTCGGCGGCGAAGGAGCGCAGCTGGTCCACCATCGTGTTGATGGCTTCTTTGAGCTGGAGAATCTCGCCGCGCACATCGACCGTGATCTTGCGCGAGAGGTCGCCGCTGGCCACGGCCGTGGCCACCTCGGCGATGTTTCTCACCTGGCCGGTGAGGTTCGAGGCCATGGAATTCACCGAATCGGTGAGGTCCTTCCACGTGCCGGCCACGCCCGGCACCACGGCCTGGCCGCCCAGCTTGCCGTCCGTGCCCACCTCGCGGGCCACGCGCGTCACCTCGGCGGTGAAGACGCCGAGCTGATGGATCATGGTATTGACGATCTCTGCCGAGCGCAGGAACTCGCCTTCCAGTGGCCGGCCGTCCACGTCGAGCCGCACCGTCTGCGTCAGGTTGCCCTGGGCGACGGCCGCGATGGCGCGCGTGACCTCATTGGTGGGGCGCAGCAGGTCTTCGACCAGCGTGTTCACGGAGACCTCCATCTCGTCCCACGAACCGCGCCGCTTCTGCACGCGCATGCGTTCGCGCGTCTTGCCTTCCTTGCCGACGGTCTGGCCAACCCTCCTCAGCTCGAACGCCATCTCTTCGTTGGCGGAGATGATGTCGTTGAAGTGATCGGCGATCTTGCCGGCAAGCCCGGTCCACGAGACTGGCAAACGGGCGCTGAAGTCTCCGTTCTTCATCGTCTCGAGGCCCTGCAGGATTGCCGCCAGCACCCCGGGGTCTACGTTTTCCGTTACATTGCTGCGGGGTCGGCCGCGGCGCGGATTATCCGCACCGATGGAAGGCTGCACGGTAGTGGCCATGGATCCAGAATCCTCGTCTGCGATCTGCGGATGACATGCCGGGAGCAGACTGCTTGCGCCAGGTATGGAAATTGCCCGGACGTTGATGCGTGTTCTTCATCCCGGGTTGCCGCTTACCTCAGACATTCCTTGACTTGCTATTAATTGGTTGCAAGCGGCGCCGCGAGCCGTCCGCTTATATACTGTAACCCGGCGTCAATGGAGCGTCGCCGGGTACCGCCGAATGAACAGCCTTGCGCGAGTAAGCCTATCAGAAGCTACTCCAGGAGGCAGCGACCTGGCTTGCTCTTAACGCCACAGTATACGGATCGAGACCCTGAGTATCCAGGCGGCAGGCTCATCCGCTGCGCTCCTCACCCTGCCCTGCAGCGGCTGGTCGGGTTTGAATACCGGGCTTTCCTTTCTGCAGGAACAGCAACAGGTCGTCGCAGCGCCGGGCAGGCGATGCACTGGTCATGGAAGTGAGTACGATGCCCGAAATAGATGCCGACCGGTTTATCCTTGAGAACCTGGACAGCGTGCCGCACCTGGAGGCACTGATCCTGCTTTGGAACAGCCGCCCGGTGAGCTGGACCCGCGAACAACTGGCTTCGCGGCTCTACATCACGCCTGAAAGCGTGTCGCAGGTGCTGCGGGATCTGGAGCGGCTGCAGATTGTGCGGCAGCCGGTGCCAGGCCAGTTCACCTATGCCACGGGGTCAGAGAGGCGGGACGAACTGATGCGGCAGGTGGATCACGTCTATCGCAAGGACCTGGTACGAATTTCGACGATGATACACTCCAAGGCGTCATCGGCCGTTCGCGAGTTCGCCAGGGCATTCCGGTTGAAAAAGGAACGGGAGTAGCATGGGCCCACTGCTTTACATCGTCACTGCTTTTACCACGCTCTTTTGTGCGGTCATGCTGCTGCGTGCCTACTGGCAGGTGAGGCGAAAGCTGCTGCTGTGGAGCGGGCTGTGCTTTGCCTTCCTCACGCTGACCAACATTCTGAACGTGGTCGATCTGGCGCTGCTGCCCGAAATTGACCTCTTCACCTACAGGCTGGCAGCCACTGCGTTCGCCATGCTCCTGCTGCTCTTCGGCCTTATCTGGGAGAGAGCATGATCTATCCGGACCTGCAGCATCCACTGTTGGATCTCTTTCTGCTCGGAGTGATTGCCGCCTCATCGGTCTTTGCCACGCTTTTTTTCCTTCGCTTCTGGCGCGAGACCGGGGACGGCTTCTTTGCTGCCTTCGCTGTCTTCTTCATCATTCAGGCCGTGATCACCACGACTTCGCTCTTCCTTGACCATCCAAACGGATTTGCCGGAGGCAAGTTTCTCATCCGGCTGCTCTCCTTGCTGGTAGTGGTCGCAGCTATCCTGCGCAAGAACTTCGAGTCGCCGCGCTAGGCGCGCACGGTTCACGCCGGAGTTTCAGCCCGCGCTCTCGAAGTAGAGGATTCTGCCGCAGCTCTCGCAATTGAGCACCGAGCCGGTCGTGAGCTGGTTCCACATCTGCGGGCGAATCGCCATCTGACATGCCGTGCAGCGCTGACCGAGAGCGCGGGCCAGTCCCGTCCCCTTTGCGCCGGACACGCGGTCGTAGGTGGCGAGCAGGGCGGGGTCCACCTGCGCGCGATGTGTCTGCCTCTTGGCCGCAAGCAGGGCCAGCTGCGCTTCGTGCTCGGCCTGCTCCGTCTCTGCCAACACCTTGAGCTGCTCAGTATCCGCGACCATCTGCGCCAGCACGCGGCGCACCTCGCGCTGCTCCTGCTCCAGCAGCTCGGAGCGCTCCATACTCTCAAGCTCGCGGTCTTCGATGTGGCGGATCTCGGTCTCGGCAAAGCCGATCTCATGCTGCAGCGCGCGGTATTGCTCATTATTCTTGACGCTGGACATCTGATCGCGGAATTTCGCAATACGCTGCTGCTGATCCTTCAGGTCGCTTTCCAGCCGGCGGCGCTGCGCCTCCTCCTCCTTAAGGCGCACCAGGAGGCCCGCTGCATGCGTCTGCTGCGCGTGCAGGTGATGTTCTATCTGCGCGACATGCGCAGGCAGCGCGGCGAGCTTCGCCTTCACGGCCGCCAGTTCCTGGTCGATGTCCTGCAGGAGAATGAGGTGTTCCAGGGAGGGTTCCATCACTGTGAGGGCGAGTCTAGCATCTTCGCCCCTGGTAAAGCTTGCCCAGACGAGGCGATGCAGACAGGGGCGCAGGTATGATGAATTAGTTCTCGACTGCCTTCGCAACCCGTGTCTACTGACGCCTCTCATCTGCGGCTGCTGGGCGAGCGCCTCCACCAGGGAGATGTGCGCGCGCTGGCCCGCGCCATCTCCCTGGTAGAAGACCGGGATCCCGGGACGGCGGAGCTGCTCTCAGAATGCTTTCCTCATACCGGCCGCGCATTGCGCATCGGTATAACGGGGGCGCCCGGCGCGGGCAAGAGCACACTGGTGGACAGGCTGGCGCGACAGTATCGCGAGAGCGGAAAAACGGTGGGCGTGCTCGCCGTGGATCCCTCCAGCCCCTTCACCGGCGGGGCGATTCTGGGCGACCGCATCCGCCTGCAGGAGCGCATCGGAGATCAAGGGCTCTACGTGCGCAGCATGGCCACGCGCGGAGCGCTGGGCGGCCTGGCGCAGGCTACAGCCGATGCGGCGCTGCTGCTCGAGGCGAGCGGCAAAGAGATCATCCTGCTCGAGACGGTCGGCGTGGGCCAGGACGAGATCGACATTGTGCGGCTGGCGGACATTACGGTGCTGGTGCTCGTGCCCGGCATGGGAGACGACGTGCAGAGCATCAAGGCCGGCGTGATGGAGATTGCCGACATCTTCGTCATCAACAAGGCTGACCGCGAGGGCGCGGACCGAGTGGAAAAGGAGATTCGCGCCATGCAGTCGCTCAGCATGCATGGCGCTGGCTGGACGCCGCCCGTGGTGCGCACCGTGGCCGCGACCGGTGAGGGCGTGGCGGCGCTGACCTCGGAGCTCGCACGGCTGCACACGTGGCTGCTGGCCGAGGACCGGCTGAACCTGCGGCGGCAGGCGAGCTGGCGGCGCAGAATCGAAGAGATGCTGCGGCAGGAGATGATGAAGGAATTGCGCACGCACGGAATGGACGAGGCCGCGCTGGACAGGCTGGCGGTGCAAGTGGTCCACGGAGCCGAAGACCCGTGGCGGGCAGTTCCCTGCCTGCTGCGCAAGGCAGCAGCTGGCTGACAATGGAGGCATCATGACAAGAATCGACCACCTCGGCATCGCAGTGAAGAGCATCGCCCAGGCGCGCGGCATCTACGAGGCGCTGGGGTTGCGCGTGCTGCGCGAAGAGACCGTGGAGCAGGAGAAGGTGCGGACGGCGATGGTTCCGCTGGACGAAAGCCGGATCGAACTGCTGGAGCCGACCGAGCCGGATTCGCCCGTAGGACGTTTTCTGTCCAGGCGGGGTGAGGGTCTGCACCACGTGGCGCTGCACGTGGACGACATCTCTCGAACACTCGAAGAGCTGAAGGCCAGGGGCACGCGGCTGGTCTCGGATGAGATCCAGGTGGGCGCAGGCGGCCATCTCTACTTTTTCGTGCATCCGGCGAGTGCGGGTGGCGTGCTGCTGGAAATCTGCCAGGACCCGATCGCGGACGTCTAGATGCTGCTTGCGATCGACACAAGTGGAGGGATGGGGTCGCTGGCACTGGCCGAGGTCGCTAGCCGCGAACTCACCGGCGCGGAGCCCGTCTTGCGCGCGACGGCGGAGCTTGCGCCCAGGAGCTTCTCCACCGCGCTCTTGCCGGAGCTGCGGACGATGCTGCAAACCGCGGGCCTGCGGCTGCGAGACCTGACCGGGCTGGTCGTGGTGAGCGGACCGGGCAGCTTTACCGGCATCCGCATTGGCCTCAGCACGGCCAAGGCGCTGGCCGAGGCGCTGGCGCTGCCGCTTGCGGCTGTCTCACGGCTATGGCTGCTGGCAGAGAACGGCGGCCTGCCGCGGGCGGCGCTGGATGCGGGACGGGGTGAGCTCTACGTCGGCGACTTCACCGGGAAAAACTCCACTGGAGCCGAGCTGCTGGCGGAGACTCTGGCCGAAGAGGGCAGCGGCTTCGCCATCTGCGAGCCGGGGCTGGCCGAGGCGTTTCCGCGGGCAATCGAGACTGCGGCACCGACGGCAGCGGACGCCATCCGGTCGGGCTGGCGGCGGCTTCGGTCGGGTCAGACCGAAGATGTGGCCCTGTTGGATGCCAACTACCTGAGGCGGTCGGACGCGGAGTTGTTTGCGCGGGTGCCTCCCTCGCCTAAATCCACACTTCGCCAGCACTGAGCTCACCAGGCAGATGCCCATCTCTAGATCAGGCCGCCTGGCAGCCGCTTCCCCCTTCGCGATTCGCGCGATGCGGCAAGACGACCTCGACCAGGTGATGGCGCTTGCTGCTTCCATTCCTGAGGCGCCGCGCTGGAGCCGCACCGCTTGGCAGGAGTGCCTGGCGGAGCCGGCTGCCGTGCCCAGGGTTTGCTTTGTAGCGGAGGCCGGGCAGCCACTGGCCGGATTTGCCGTCGTGGCCCGGCTGCCGGAGCACTGCGAGGTGGAGGCGATTGCTGTCGATGAGCGATATCGCCGGTCGGGTGTGGGCCGGGCGCTGCTTGGCGCCATGCAGGACTGGGCCGGCAACCATGGGGCCGGCACGCTGAAGCTTGAGGTGCGCGCCTCAAACGATGCCGCCCTGCGGCTCTACAGGCGGGCGGGGTTTCGGGCATTTGGCCGGCGGCCCGGCTACTACATGGCGCCGGAGGAGGACGCGGTGCTGCTGCGGCTTGAACTCGGCTGACAAGCGGCCCGGCGCGCGCCCGGACTCCCGGTTCAGGCAATCCAGAAATCCACACCAAAGATATTTGCCAGCGGGCCTCCCCGGTGCTAGCTTGGACCGTCTTAACAAGAGACCACACCGGAGGAGGTTTCAGCGATGGACCCTGAAGCAAGCGACCCGATACGGCGGCTCGAAGAGGAGCACCGCATGTATGAAGCGCAACTGGAGAGTCTGCTCGCCAAGCCCTATCCATCGGCGGATGACATGATGGAAGAGGTCCGCCTGAAGAAGCTGAAACTGCGCGCGAAGGATGAGCTGGAGGCAAAGCGCGGCCGCGGCACCGGGTCGCTTTCGCTGGCCTGAGCTCACCGCGGTTTTAACACGGTATGCGCCTGTTCGCGGCCTGTTTTCCGGCCTGTAAGCCCAGCCGCCGCAGCCGCCGCGCCCGTGGCCTGCTCGGCGCGAAAGCGGCGAAGACCTATAATTGATACCGTCCTCATGGTGCGCGACGGTTACTATTACGGTCTTTCGCTGGTTGCGGTGGCTCTCCTCCTTTACGTGTTTACCCACGGCTGGATCCTTGCCTTCGTTCCGCTGCTGCTTGCGGCTTTTTTCCTGTGGTTTTTTCGCGATCCTGAGCGGGCCATCCCCGCCGGCGAAGGGCTGGTGGTCTCGCCCGCAGACGGCAAGGTGACGCGCATCGACCGCATCCGGACCGCGGCCGGAGAGAGCGTTCACATCAGCATCTTTCTCAGCGTCTTCAATGTGCACGTGAACCGCTCGCCCATTGCAGGCGTACTGCACGAGGTGCGCTACAAGAAGGGCGAATATCTGAACGCAATGAATCCCATGTCTGCGGAGCGGAACGAACAGAACCTTGCCGTGGTACAGGCCAAAGATGGCTACCTGGTCAGCTTTACGCAGATTGCGGGGCTGCTGGCGCGGCGCATCGTCTTCTGGCCCGCGCCGGGCACGGTGCTGGCGCGCGGCCAGCGTGTGGGCCTCATCAAGTTTGGCTCGCGCGTAGACGTGCTGCTGCCGGGCAACGCCGCCGTGCGCGTGCGCTTGGGCCAGACGGTGAAGGGCGGAGCCAGCGTGCTGGCGGAGGTTCCCACAGACGCGAATAGTACCGCGGCCCCCGCACTGGCGGCGGAGCTGCTCATTTGACGGCGGCCAGGCCAGCCCGGCGCAGGCGCGGCATGTTCCTGCTGCCTTCCATGTTCACGGCCGGCAACATTGCCGCCGGCTACTACGCGATCACGCAGTGCCTGCAGGGCTCGCTGCTCGAGCCGCACCACTTTGACTACGCCGCGCTTGCCATCGGCTTCGCGATTCCCTTTGACGCGCTGGACGGCCGCATCGCGCGCATGACGAACACAACGAGCGAGTTCGGCAAGGAACTGGACTCGCTGGCCGATGTAATTACTTTTGGCCTCGCGCCGAGTCTCCTGGCATTTACCTGGGGCTTTCGTATGCTGCCGGGAACGATGGACCCGCTGGTGCGGCAGAAGCTGGTGCAGTTCGGCGCGTTTGTCTGCTTTCTGTTTCTGCTGTGCGGAGCCAGCCGCCTGGCACGGTTCAATATCAGCCACGATCCGGTGCCGAAGAATCCCGGGCGCCCGGGGCGGAAATACTTCGTCGGCATGCCGATTCCCGCGGCGGCGGGCATTATCGCTGCCGTGGTGCACTTTTTCGGCGGCGTGCCGGTCTTCAACTGGTGGCTGGCGACGACCTGGCTGGTCCTGGTGGGCATCCTCGGTTTCCTCATGGTGAGCACCTGGCGGTTCTGGAGCGGCAAGGAGCTCAACCTGGCAGCCCGGCACCCCTTCCGGTGATTCGCTCTTAACAGGCTGGGGCTGCTGGGCCTGTGGTTCTTTCCAAGGGTGGTCACCTTCTCTGTGTCTCTCATTCAGTTGTTTTCGG
>CAYQYM010000111.1:0-7585 GCA_964421715.1 uncultured Acidipila sp. | reverse complement strand
ACCCTCAACCGCACCGGCCTCCCCGCCTTCGTCATGCCGGACCTCCGTGGCGAAAGCCTCTCCGCCGCCACCCTCACCCTCACCCGCGCCGGCCTCAAACTCGCTCCCGTCCTCGAACAACCCGCCACCATCCCCGCCCCGGACTCTGCCGCGCCCCCAATCCCCCCCGGGACCGTCACAGCCCAATCTCCACCCCCGGGTTACCGCGTAGACCCCAAGACCCCCATCCAGCTCACCGTGCAAAAGTAGTCAGACCTACGAGAGGCCTTCTGGTGGGAGCCGATACCGTCGGATCTCACAATCCGAGTCGAGCGTCTCAATCTCGGCCTCGATCACTTCGTTAACAATCTCCCCCTGTGGGCCAATCTCATCGAGGACTAACTCGAACATCGCCTAAGCAGGTATCAAATTGGCCCGCTCTGCAATCGACCTTGCTTGACCAGAAATGCTGCTTTGACAGGCATTTTGCATGTCAATAAAATCCGTCAACAGTAGTTGACTGTTGACGGATTTGCCGTACAATGACAAAGAAAGGGGAGTTCGAAGATGCCCGTTCCAGACACCAAATATGTGCTCAATCTTGCTCAGCAGATTGAAGATGCAAAATCCCGATTGCGCGACCTGGAGGAAAAGTGGGCCTCGCTGTTTACTCCAGTCAACGACCTCTCTCACGACACTCTGACGGCCACACTGAGCGATCGTATTCTTGATCTGCTTACCAGCCATGCTGATGAAGATTTTTCTTCCGTGAGAGTGGCAGACATTTTAGCGGCAAATCAGAACTCTGTTGGCTCTCTACTGAGCCGCCTAGTTTCGCAGGACAAGATTGAGAAACGTGGACACGGAGCCTATGGAGCCAAGAAAACAAAAAGCCCAGACCCTTTGGAATGGAGGTCTGAGCTTAATACGGGGGCAGCGTAGGACGGGGCGCGCCTGCAAAGCAAAGTCCCGAGGGTGCAAATCCCTCTGCCTCCAAACCCCTTTAATGCTTCCGGGACCTAGCAGTTGCAGCTGCTCAATTTAACCCCGGAGGAAAGGGGGAACCATGAAACGAAGCTGTAACCTTCGAATCGTGGTTGTGGTGATTCAGACTGCTGATGGTTTTATCATCGGCATCTGGATATAACCCCAACAGGCCTACCGTCACCACGCGGTAGGCTTCATATCTACCATCTAAAGATATTAACGCGTTGAGGCAAGAATAAAAGATTGATGCATGTCAAGATGTTCCTTGTTTACTTTTGCCGATTAAACAATCCTTGCGAGCAATTTCGGTTCTTCGTTCCGGAATCATAAAATCAGCATGCCTTTTTACCGCGAAATTGCATTTCAGAGTCTGGCGGCTTCGGTTCTTCGTCTATTAGACGCTGAACGGTCTTGTAGGCCGTGTGTTTATACCCAGTGGATTGGGCATTTAGCGGACACACGCAGCGGATCATACTTCAAGCTTGATCACTACAAAGACTTTCCCGGATCTCGGCCTCGCTGTACACGGCGAAAACTCACACCACCCGCAGGCCCTTGATTTGAAAAACCATGATCTGAAAAATCTGGTGAGCCAGAGGCACCCAAGACCGCAAAGAAGAAAACCCGAAAAACCTTCTCCGCCGTCAAGGCCGTCAAGGCCAACGCGCGCGAGCGCGTCGGCCAGCCCAAGCCGGAAAAAGTTATCCCCGAGCGCAGGGAGCCAAAAACAAACACCCACACTCGGGGAACTCTTGAAGGGCGATGACGAACCGCAGTCAGACCCGGCGACCCTGCGAAAGCCGGCACCGCCTCGTCCGCAACCACCCTCGCTCTTATTTCGTTTTCTGACAAGGCATAGCGGTATCCCCCTCGATCCAGGTATAAGGGCTCATATTCTGCCTGCTCCACTTGTAACTGGGACAAGCTAGCCCAATGTTTCATGGCACTGTTTCCAGACAGGCGGGGTCACTCAGGGGTACGGAACGATCCGGGTTAGCGCTCCTGGTCAGGCAAGACACGCAAGCACACACCCATCTCTTCTGGCACTTGATCCAGTCCCGCAGGAATGTGGTCTGGCGCTCCAAGCCGGTCTACTGTGCCGCCACTGTTTCGACGATACGGTCCATGGCGGCCCGGGCGGCGTCTCCAAGGCGATCGTTGCAGAGGATCGAGAAGGCAAGGTGCTTGCCGGACACGGTTTCGATATACCCGCTCAGCGCGTTCACCTCTGCCAGCGTGCCGGTCTTGGCCTGCACGCGGCCTTTTACGCCGGGCGAGTTGAAACGCCTGGCAAGGGAGCCGTCAATGCCACCGACAGGCAGCGAAGCGCGGTAGTCAGTGCCCCAGCCCTGGTGCGCGGCGTAGGCAAGCAGCGTCGTGATCGAGCGCGGCGTCACCTGGTCCTCCGGTGAGAGGCCCGAACCGTCGAAGAAGATGAAGTCGTCCGCGTTCACGCCGGCCTGCGCTGTGAGGAACTGGCGCACGACGCGTGCGCCCTGGGCGACGGAGCCCTCGTCCGACTGCGCTGCGCCCAGCACCCGCAGCAGGATCTCCGCGTGCAGGTTCTGGCTCACCTTGTTCACCACGGTCACGATCTGGCTCAGCGGCAAAGAGGTCCGCTGCGCGACGATGCGCTCATCGGTCCGCAGCGCAGGTAAGGAAAGCGATGTTGCGGTTGCAGGTTTGAGCGTGAGCGGTTGCTGCACCTCTGCGAGGAACGAGCCGGTGTCTCCTGTGAGCCTGTGCGCCGCCTCGGGGGCAGCGTGCGCGGGCAGCCCGTGAGCGCTGAGCAGCGAGGCGAAGGCCGCAGCGGCATACGCGGCTGGGTCTGTCATGGCGACGGCGAAATTCGGCGGCTTGCCTCCGGCGGGCACTGTGCCGTAGAGGCGCAGCGTGCCCTGCCAGGGCTGACGGTCCACCCCCACGTGCGTCGGCGTGCCCGCGGCGGCCGTGATGAGGTTATTCGTGACGGACTCGTACCCAGGCGGCAGGTCGGGGTCCCAGGTGAGCGCGGTCGCATCCCCCGCGGCTGAGCCTGGAGTAATCGTTAAGTAGCGCACGTTGTCATTCACGGTCAACGCGGAGACGGGCGCGCCGTACTCCCATTGCAGGTCGTCCCAAGCCCAGCCCTGGCCATAGCGCTCGTAGGCGAAGAGCGTGTCATCGCCCACGACTGAGCCGTCCAGCGCGCGAATGCCGGAGTTGACCACCTGCGCCGCCAGCTCGTCGAGCGCTGCCAACGGCGGGCCGGACCGCTCTGTGTGTCCGGCATAGGGATAAGCCCGGCCTGAGAGCGTGGGGTCTCCTCCGCCCACCAGGCGCAGCGTGCCGGCCAGATGTCCGTCGGCTGACAGCTTGCCCTGCGCGACGACGTAGGTGTGCAGCCGGAAGTCCGGTCCCAGCAGGGCGAGCGCGGCGGCAGTGGTGAAGAGCTTGGCGTTTGAGGCCGGGGCAAAAAGCTGGCCATCGTTCAACGCGTAGACTGGCCTGGTATGCGCATTGTCCATATCCACGACAGAGATGCCCCAGTGTGCGCGCGCCACATCGGGCGCAGCCAGGATGGCCGGGATGGCCCGCGTGAGCGGGATGCGCTTGGCCGGCGCGTGCAGTTTGCGTGTAGCGCTCAGGGCCGTGGAGGCGGACAGCAGAAAGAGGAGAACGGCAGGCAGCAGTTTGTTAAAAGCGCGGCGTGTCAGGTTCTGCATGGATGGGCGGAGTGTAGCATTTTATCGATGGGAACTCCGGAACGAACAGGATGGCCAGGCAGGCCAGAGGTGGAATGGCGCCTGCGCACACGCTCGCTGCAGCTTGGACGCCGCACGCTGCTGATGGGCGTGCTGAACGTGACTCCGGACTCGTTCTCAGACGGCGGCCGCTTCCTCTCGCTAGAGGAGGCAGTGATGCGCGCGCTCTACCTGCTGGACAATGGCGCGGACATCCTGGACGTGGGAGGCGAGTCAACGCGGCCCGGCGAGCGGCTGCCTGTCTCCGTCGAGGAGGAGACGGCGCGCGTGGTGCCGGTGATTGAGGAGGTGCTGCGGCAGCGGCCTGCAGCCGTGGTGTCCATTGATACCTACAAGGCCGCGACCGCGCGTGCGGCACTGGCCGCTGGAGCCGAGATCGTCAATGACGTAAGCGGGCTCCTGTGGGATGGGGCCATGGGCGCCGCCTGCGCCGAACTCGATGCGGGAGTCGTGCTCATGCATACGCGAGGGCGTCCTTCGGAGTGGAAGCGCCTGCCCCCGCTGCAAGAGGACGAGGTGCTGCCGCTGGTGCAGCAGGGGCTGGCCGCCTGCCTTGCGCGGGCGCGCGCAGCCGGTATTGGTGAGGAACACATCGTGCTCGACCCGGGCTACGGCTTTGGTAAGGCGTTCGACGCAAACTATGCGCTGCTGTCGCGCCAGCCGGAGCTGCTGTCGCTGGGCCGTCCACTGCTGGCCGGCGTCTCGCGCAAGTCTTTTCTGCGAAGAACGCTTGAGCAGGCTGGGCAGTTCAGCCATGCGGCGCTCGAGTCTGCCACTACCGGCGCAAATGTGGCCGCGGTGCTGCTGGGTGCTTCCATTCTGCGCGTGCATGAGCCTGCAATGCTGCGTTACGCCGTTGCGGCAGCGGACGCGATTACCTCACCTCGTGTCTGACGTTGAGCGCGGTTGCAGGCAGGTGGGCAAGTCAGAAAACAAGCTTTGCTCCGGCCCAAAAGCCCTTTCCTGCAAATTTGACAGTTTATTGGACGCCAGTTTAACGACTCGCATCGAGCGGAGTAGCGAATATGCCCGCACTGCTGTCCGCTTGGATGAGAGCGCAAGCGGTATGCACGAGCTGCGCTCGTGCAGTTTGGGAGGTCGGCTATCCCACCCTTACCAAGGGGGAGAAGTCCTCGACTCAGGTGAAGAAGTCCGTCGAGACGCGCTTCGGCAAAGGTTATTAAGACGTTGTACGCATCACCCCGCTTTTCGGGTCCGCACGCAATGCTCCGGTGCTGGCCCGCTTTTTGCTCAGGAGGGCGGCGCGAGAACCGGCGAGCTCAGAGACCGAGCAGGACGCGATGCACGGCGATGAGCGCCGGGGAGACGAGGAAATTTACGGCCGCGCCGCCGAAGAAGAGAATCAGGATGAGGCTGATCATGCCGAGCGAATCATAGATACGCAGTGCCCGGTAGGGCAGCAGGTGGCGGAAGATGTGGGAACCGTCGAGCGGCGGCAGCGGCAGCAGGTTGAAGGCGGCGAGGAACAGATTCAGCATCACGCCCATGTAGAAGATCAACACGAGCGGAAACACCGCAGGGGCGGCAGACATGAGCGCAGGGTCAATGCCGCCGAGGGCCAGGCCATAGACGATGGCATTGCCGACAGGCGAAATCTTCGCAATCAGCACAAGCACGATCAAAGAAACGATTGCGGCGAGCACGTTGCTTACCGGCCCTGCCAGCGTCGTCAGCACGTCGTCGCGCACAATGCGCTTGAAGTTGCGCGTGTTCACCGGCGTGGGCCGCGCCCAGCCAATCAGGAATCTTCCGTAGCTGCCCAGGAAGAGCATCGCCAGCGGAATCAGGATGGTGCCGACGGGGTCAATATGCTTTGCCGGGTTCAGCGTCACACGGCCCAGCATGCGCGCCGTCTGGTCGCCGAGGCGTGAGGCCATCCAGGCGTGCGCCGCTTCGTGAATGCTGAGGGCAAACACCAGGATGGCGAACTGGAAGAGCTTGAGGACGATCTCCTGCTGACTCATGCGTCTCTAGGCTAACAGGTGACCGGCGGCGCGTCTCCACTGCAGAAATAGATGTTCTGCACGCAGCGGCTACTTCAGTTCGTCCTCTGAAAAACGGCGTGCCTGGTCCTTGATCTTGATTTGACGGGCCGGGATGCCACCGACGATCGACTGCGGCGCTACATCATGCGTCGCTACACCCATGGCCCCCACCATGCCTCCTTCACCTACCTGCACGCCGGCCATTATCGAGGAGTGATAGGTCAGGCGGGCGCCGGGCCCGATGGTCATGGGCCGGTTCTCCACGATGCTCGAATCATTGGCGTCATGCGCGTGCGAGAACACCGCCGCATAGTCAGAGATAGAAGTCCCCTTGCGTATGGTGAGCGCGGCGCGGTCGTCGAGCATGACGTATTTGTGAATGACGCAGTCATCCTCAAGGGTAAGGTTGTAGCCGAAGCTGAACTCCACGCCATGGAAGATCTTTACGTTCTTGCCGATGTGCTTGAAGATGTGCTTGCCCAGCATGGCACGGAAGCGAAAGCCAAGCCAGTGGTTCAATGCCACCGGTGAGCGGTCAAACATCTGCCAGAAGAAGATCAGCGGCTTGATGCAGGCATACCTTTCGGCGTCGATGTCGCCGTAGTACTCCGGCTCAAGCGTCACGTTGGCCGAGTTTAGCGTGAGCTGCAGCACGTTGAAGGGCAGCTCGCTGTCGAGCGTGAAGTTCAGCCTGCCGCCCCTGGGGTGGCCCAGCAGGAGCTGATGCAGGTTGTCATGCACAATCTCGGCGCGCACCGCGGGCTTGCGGTGCCGCGTGAACTCCTGGTCCAAAAAGTTGAGCCAGCGGAGGTAAACCTCCTCAGCCTCACGCGTAGGATGCAGGTCGCGGTAGGGAAAACGTGGCATGCATATGAGCTTACGCGGTCCTGGGACGCTGCGTCATTCGTCGCGCCGGGCTGCGTTTCCTTCTACTCGATGGCGAAGACGGCGCGCACCGTGGCTGTCTGCTCAATCTGCCGTGAGCGAATCGCCAGCGGCGGTGCGGCCGCTCGTGGAGCGGCGCCCTGCTTCATCATCATCAGCGGCCGCGGCGGCTGGTTCGCGCCCTCGTCGGCCACGTTGCTTGCGAAGATCAGCTGGCCCAGTTTCACGTTCATGCCCTGCGCCATCTGCGCGGCAATGGCCCGGGCTCTTGCGATGGCGTGTGCCGCTGCCTCTGCATCGAGCGCCTTCGGGTTGTTCAGCTGCCAGTCGATCTGGCCGCTCTGGTTGGCCCCGGCAGCCACGGCTGCATTCAGCACGCCTGCGGCGTTCTCGGGCGTGGTCTTCACCGTCCAGCTCTGGTTGAGCACAAACTGCCGCCCGGCGCGCTCAGCCTGGATTGCGTTGTTGTGGTAGTCCTGAAAAGGGGCAAGGTTCTGCGACTCGCTCTCGATCGACTTCTTCTCCACACCGGACTTTTCCACTGCCGCAACGATTGCATTCGAGATCTTTGAGCCGGTCGCGTAGGTCGACTGCTCGTCCGGCCCAAAGGTCTGAAATCCGATGTGGACGATGGCAAGGTCTGCGTCTCTGCTCGCGCTGTCCGTAGCCGTAACGCTGATGAGCCTGTTCGACCGGTCGACCTGGAAGCTCTGCGCCCCGAGTGCAGACAAACCGAGGGCGACCGCGGTGGTAAGGACAGCGAAGCAGCGTAGAGTTTTCATCGTGTCATCTCCAGTTCGCTGGATACGGTTTTCCGTCCAAAGGCCCGCAGCGCGCGCACGGTTCCAAGCACTCGCCCCTGATCAATGGCGCGCGCGCCAAGCCGCACGCCCTCGCGGAAGTCTGCGGCCAGCCCGGCGACAACAAGCGCTGCGGCAGCGTTCAGCAGGACGACATCGCGCTGCGGCCCGGGCTCTCCCGCGA
>CAYQYM010000110.1:0-7724 GCA_964421715.1 uncultured Acidipila sp. | reverse complement strand
CTCCGGTACTTTGAAGATGTAGGTGTGCGCAGCGCTCAGAGTTGTATAAGAGCAAGGTCTGGTAGGTCGCGATGATCATCACGCAGTGATTCGGCCGGCAAGCCTCTGGAACGACCCCGAGACCGCGCCCCAGAACGAGGCCCTGCTTCGCCTGCTCGGCGGCCGGCAGCAGTGGCTGCGTCGCTTCGGCATCGCGCCGCTCACCGGGTACACCGCCTCAAAGCTGCTCTGGCTCAAGGAGCGCGAGCCCGGGAACTTTGCCCGCATCCGCCACATCCTGCTGCCGCATGATTACTTGAACTTCTGGCTCACAGGCCGGCTGAGTGCCGAGTGCGGCGACGCTTCCGGCACGGCGTTCTTCGACGTGCGTGAGCGGACATGGGCGCTGGATGTGCTAAACCTAATTGACGGGGGCACCGGGCATCTGGCACGCGCGGTTCCTCCGCTGCTGGGGCCCGAAGATTTGGCTGGACACCTGCGCAGAGAGGCAGCGCAGGAGCTTGGCCTGTCTGAGAACTGCGTTGTCTCGGCCGGGGGCGGCGACAACATGATGGGCGCAATCGGCACAAACAATCTTGGCGCGGGCATCGTGACGCTCAGCCTGGGCACATCGTCTACGGTCTACTGCTTCAGCGCAAGCGCGCCGGAGGACAGGTCAGGAGCGATAGCACCCTTCTGCTCCTCCGCCGGAGGGTGGCTGCCGCTGGTTTGCACGATGAACGCGACCAATGTCGTGGCAAACACGCTGGCACTGAGCGGAAGAACCACGGCCGATATTGAAGCGGCGCTGGAGGCGACGCCTCCCGGCGCGGAGGGGCTCACCTTTCTGCCGTTTCTGAACGGCGAGCGCACGCCGGACCTGCCGGGCGCAAAAGGTACGCTGACCGGCATTACCGCGACCAACTTTAAGCCGGCCCACCTGATCCGCGCCGCTATCGAGGGCGTAACCTTCGGCATTCTGAACGGCCTTGATCTTGTGCTCGCGGGCGAGCCGCCCAGTGTGATCCACCTCATCGGCGGCGGCGCGCGCTCGGCCAGCTGGCGGCAGCTAATCGCCGATGCCAGCGGGGCCAGGGTTCGCGTTCCAATCGAGGAAGAGTCGGCAGCGCTGGGCGCGGCCGTCCAGGCGATGGTCGCGTGGCAGAGGACGGGCGGCGGCACGGAGACGATCGCAGAGGCGGCCCGCCGCTGCGTAAGAATGCAGGAGCAGGCCGGAGCCCAGCCGCTTGCCGCAAACCTTGAACCCTATCGCGCAGCACGTGCACACTTCCGGCAACTGCTGGCGCAGCTTTACCCGGAGATAACTGCGTCTGCTTGAACGGCGCAGACGCGCGGTGAAGATTACCGGGATGCGGCAAGCGCACCTGGCGGTGGGTACACCAGCGGCGCGGCCAGTGCCAGCAATGCGCACAGCACGGCCATGGCGATAAAGATGCTGCGGATTCCGGCGCTGTGCCCCAGAAAGCCGAGCGCAGGTGGGCCAGCCAGCAGCCCCGAGTAGCCAATGCCAACCGCGGTGGCGATGCCAACGCCCGAGGGCACGCCGGGCATGCGTCCGGCTGCGCGGTAGAGAACGGGCGACGAGTTCGCGAGACCGATCCCCAGCAGGGCGAAGCCGCCCATGGCGACAAGATCTCCTGGTCCAAACCCCGCCCCACCTGCGGGGCTGAGGAGCACGATTGTGAGCCCGGCCACGCCGAGCAGCCCTCCCAGCCGCAGCGCGCGCTCTTCTCCGAGATGCGCTATGCTCCAGTCTCCGCTCAGCCGGCCGGCCACCATCGCCGCCGAGAATGCCGTGAAGCCGTAGCCCACCACGCCCGGTCCCAGCCTGTGTACCACGCGCAGAAACAGCCCGCTCCAGTCCGCTACGGCTCCCTCTGAGACCATGGACGCAAATGCCAGCACACCCAGCAGCAGCAACCTCCCATGGGGACGAACCCGACGCGTGCCGTTGGACGCGGGCTCATCGACGCGCGGCAGCAGCGCAGGGGCTGCGGCCAGCACTGCCGAGCTAAGCACGGCTGTCATGCTCAACGTAAGCCAGCGCGAAGGTACGGCGTGGGCAAGCGCCGCGCTCGTGATGGCAGAGCCAGCCACCCCGCCGAGGCTGTAAACACCATGGAAAACTGACATGCTCCGGCTGCGCATCTGCTCTTCCACCAGCACGCCCTGGGAGTTCATAGCCACGTCCATCGTGGCACCGCACGTGCCAAACAGCAGCAGCGACAACGCGGCGAGCGGCACGGTTTGCGCCAGCACCGCGGCGCTCAGCCACAGAGGAAACAGCGCTCCGGCCGTGGTGCTTACAACCCGGCTGCCCCAGCGCGCAGTCAGCCAGCCGGCCAGCGGCATAGCGAGGACCGCGCCGAGGCCGCCGGCCAGCAGCAGCGTGCCCAGGCTGGCCGCGTTCAACCCAAGCGCTCGTGCACGGTCGGGAATATGCGGCACCCAGGAGCCAACCACCGCACCATTTACAAAGAAGTAAAGCGCCACAACTGCGCGAGCACGCCGCGCACGCCGCATCACCGCTTCTTGAGGAATGTATGCCGTAGGTTCGGCAGTCTTATGTAGCCTTGGCAAGGACGATTTTCACGGCACAGTAGTTGGAGGAAAAACCCGGAGTTAAAAGTTGCGTCTGCTGTCCGGCACTTACGCAGAATCCGGGCAATGCAGACAGAACCCTTCGCAAAGAAAACTTCAGCCGATTTTGAATTGAAACCTGGAGCGGGAGACGGGGATCGAACCCGCAACCAACGGCTTGGGAAGCCGCTACTCTACCATTGAGCTACTCCCGCCCGGTGTTGCGATTATAGCCCCTCGGCTTCCCTGCCGTCTTTTGTGAGAGAGGCCTCAAAACCAGATCGAAGGCGACCTGCGATTCTGGTGACTACCGGCCCAGGCCACTTGTCCGTCGCCTTGCACCCAACAGCCGACATGGAAGCGTACGGGCGCACTGGCTCCCGCGCCGATCCAGTCCCCGGGTCGTTGAAGACTCTTCACTAACAGCCCTGGCGTTCGGGATAAACACCGCAGGCAGTCACTCCCGGGTTCTGAACTTTGGCGCGTGCCGGACCAGGGATTCTCCCCAGCTTTCAGGGTGGCAACAGTATCAACCAGAGTCGAATCCCACTAGACGCACGAGCGCCCCCGGGAACGCATGCAGTTTCGGCCGTGAAAGCAAGCGCCAGGCGGACCCCGGTGGGGACCTGAATTGTACGGCACGTTGATCGTTGCTTTGGCACGGCATCACCCCCTCATTCCTCGGCGCAACAGTCTAGACCGTGCGCTAACGCAAACAGATCATTCCATTCACTCAGGAGGTTACGGCTATGTCACTAATACCCGCTCTGGGGCCCCGCAGAAATGCAGGGCGCGCTCGTCAACTACTGTCCTTTGGCCTCGCACTCGCATCGGGCATCGCCGCCGTTTCGATGGCTCAGGCGCAGGATCCAAAGCCCATCTTCCCCATACAGAGCATCCCGGCAACCCTGGATGGCGCCTACATCGGCCCCGGCCGTGGTTTGACAAGGGACTTCGAAATCGAGTTCATGGAATTTACCATCGACCATCACTTTACTGCCCTGCGGATGACGGAACTGGCGGCGGGAACCGCGCCGCAGAGGATGGCGGCCATATCCCCCTCCGAAGGTGTTGCCCAAACCCCCGGCTATTCCCCGACGCAGGCCAAAGCTTCCCTGGAGGACTTGAAGTCGCTTGCGCGGCGCAACAATCGACTTCAGCGCGAAGAGATATCAAGTCTTCAAATGTATCTACGAGACTGGTACGGTATCAACTACCAGCCCAAACCGTCGCGCACGGGCGACGACGAACTCGATGCTCTCGAAGCAGCCCCGAGAGGAGACGCATTCGACAAGGAATTCTACGAGACGTTCAGTCACCATCATTTTTCACTGCTAGAACCGCTGAACCGTTGCATCACCGGAGCAGAACTGCTCCACCCAGACCTGAGAAGCCTCTGCAACCAGATGTGGCACTCGCAGACAGCGGACATAACAACGATGCGCCGTGATCTCGCACGGCACTATGGCATCGTCGACTACCAGCCGTTCATAGCCCCGAGCGGGCGGCACACTGCTCCTGACACAAAGTAAGGAATGCAGAAAGCAGGCCAGGTCGTTTCGCTGAACGGCCTGGTTACTTTGCATATCCGTGCCGGCTCTCCTGAACTGCTCAGCAGGAGAAGGAACCAGCGAGCGGTACAGGCTACGGTTCTATGAAGATTTTCATCGACGCGGCGGTGGGGTGCGAGGCCAGTTCGATGGCCTCCACGGCCTGCTGGAGCGGGAAGCGATGCGAGATGAGCTGCGTGAGGTCGAAGCCATTTCTATAACCGCTGAAGACCAGTTCGGCTCCCTCATCCTGCACCTCGACGGAGGCGCTGTAGGAGCCGAGCAGTGATTTCTCGTCCATGCACACGGCGGCGGGATCGATTGGCGTCTGCCCATGCTGCGTCTGGGCAAAGAGGAGCACGCGGCCGCCCGGGCGGGCTGCCTCCATTGCGACCGGAATCAGCGCGTCAACGCCGACTGCGACGATGACGGCATCGGCGCCGCGTCCTTCGGTGGCCTTGCGGGCGGCTGCGACCACGTCCTCGCGCGCGTCCAGCGGGTGGCTCAGGCCGAAGCGCGCAGCGACGGCATGCCGCTCCGGGTAGAGGTCGGAGGTGAGTACGGTGGTACCGGTGCGCCTGGCAAGCGCCGCCAGCAGGATGCCGATGGACCCCTGCCCCAGCACGAGCACAGTCTCATCCGGCGCGAGCGCAAGATTCCTGATGGCCTTGAGGCAGGTGTTGACCGGCTCCACAAAGGCGGCCTGCTCAAACGGAACGCCTTCCGGGATGCGGACGAGTCCGCGGCGCACGATCCAGTCCATCACGCGCACATACTGCGCAAAGCCACCTCCGGACGGAGTAAAGCCGGCGGTGCAGCCCACCTTCCTGTAAGTCTCGCACTGGGCGAAGGTCTTCTTGCGGCAGTAATAGCATGCGCCACATGGAATGTGATGGAAGACCATGCAGCGGTCGCCAATGGAAAAGCCCTCTACCCCGGCGCCTGCTGCCACGACGGTGCCGGCTGTCTCATGGCCGAAGATGCGCGGCGCAGAGTGGGATCCGGTGTGGATCTTTTTGAGGTCGGTTCCGCAGATGCCGCAGGCGGCTACGCGCAGCAGCACCTCGCCCGGGCCAATTTCCGGCACCGGGACCGTCTCGACGCGGACGTCGTTTACACCGCGATAGACGGCGGCCAGCATGGATCGAGGGATCGACGAGACGCGTTCAGGTGCAGCGGCGGCGAAGGTGGCCATAAAGGTGACTCCAGTTTAGAAGATTGCCGGAACCTGGACCCGCAGAAGCTCGGCCAGCGCGCCGGCAGCGGCGCGGCTATTTGCGCCAAGCTGCACCAGCGGACGCCAGTACTGCGGGTGGCACGCGGCGTAGGCCGCCAGCCGCGGGAGGCGGAGCTGGCCGTCTGCGCCGAGGAAGCGATTAAAGTCTGGCAGGCGGTCGGCGTAGCCGTCTGAGATGGCCTTAACGGCCAGAAACGGCAGGTCGCGCGACCTTGCCAGGCGTGCCACGGTGGCCGCCTCCATGTCGACCAGGGTGGCCTGATAGCGCTCGGCAAGGGCGCGCTTCTCCTCCGGACGCGCAACGTGATCGAGGGTGACCAGGCGCTGCCCCTGTCCAGGCGCGCTGCTGTAGCGCTCGCCGGTGCGGCTGTCAACCACCTCCCGTATGAGGAAGGCATTTGGCGGTTTCACACCGCAGGAGATCGCCCCGGCCCATCCGACGGAGACGAGCGCACGCGGGCTTGCCGCGGCCATGAGGGCCACACAGGCGCGCGCGGCGGCAATGTGGCCCATGCCCCCGGCCACCGCAAGGCAGGCTACCCGGCCAAGGCTGCCGCGATAGAACTGCCCCTCGCGCTGCCAGCCCTTCACCAGCGGCGCAAGCTCACCGTGCAGAGCGGCCACGATGCCAACGTGGGCGTCGCTCACGGTGCATACCCGTTGGCGCGGAACCACTCGATGGCCGCGCGCAATGCCGGGTAGACAGGTCGCACCTCGAAGCCAAGCTCGCGCTCGGCACGGGCCGAAGAGGCAAACATCTTCTTGCGGCCCATGCGCACCGCCTCCACCGTGGCGCGCGGCTCCCGGCCACGGATGCGGCCGGTGAGGTTCTCGTCGATGAATGCAAAGGCCATGGCCACGGCATGCGGCACGCGCAGGCGTGGTGAAGGCAGGCCGGTGATAGCGGACATCTTGTCCAATATCTGCTTCAGGGTCAGATTCTCGCCGCCCAGGATGTGCCGTTCGCCGGGCGTGCCGCGCTCAAGCGCCAGCACGTGCGCGCGGGCCACCTCGGCCACGTCTACCAGGTTGAGGCCGGTGTCTACGTAGGCCGGGAATTTGCGGTTGAGAAAATCGATTACGATCTGCCCTGTCGGCGTCGGTTTCACGTCATGCGAGCCGATGGGTGTCGTCGGGTTCAGGAGGATGACCTGCTGACCGGCGCGCGCGGCCTCAATGGCAACCCGCTCGGCAAGAAACTTCGAGCGCTTATAGTGACCCACCATGTCGTCCAGGGAGACGGGCGTGTTCTCGTCGACAATAGTGCCGTCGGTCTTGAAACCCATGGTGGCCACGCTGGAGGTGTAGACGACTCTCCGGATGCCGGCCTTACGCGCCAGCGAGAGCAGCGCGCGCGTGCCCTCGACGTTTGCGGCATACATCTGCTGCGGGTCACGCACCCAGAGGCGATAATCGGCGGCCACATGCATCAGCGCGTCACATCCGGCGAGCGCGGCGCCGAGCGGCTCAGGATGGCGCAGGTCGCCGGTGACCGTCTCCGCAGAGATTCCTTCGATATTGCCGAGCCTGCTTGAGGACCGCACGAGCAGGCGCAGGGTTGCTCCCTGCGCGGCAAGTGCGCGCGCTACGTGACTGCCCACAAATCCGGTGGCGCCGGTGACAAAGACTCGCATCAGGCTTTGGATGACCAGATAGATTTTAGCGGACGAAGGTGGTGTGAAGCAGGAACTCCCGGTTGCCCTCTGCGCCGAGAACGGGCGAGTCGATAACCTCAACCTGCTGTCCCCCGAGCGCGGCAACGGCAAGACGCACGCGGTCGACGGCAAGCTGATGTCCCTCCGCATCGCGCACGATGCCACCCTTGCCCACGAAGCCGCGCCCCGCCTCAAACTGCGGCTTTACCAGCACAACGGCCTCGCGCAGGCCGCGCGCCGCCGCGCACACAGCCGGCAGGACGAGCGTGGCCGAGATGAAGGAGACATCCATCGCGAGGAAGCTGGCTGTACCGGGAAGGCTGCCGGGCAGTAGCAGGCGTGCATTGGTGCGCTCCATCAGGGTCACGCGCGGGTCGCTGCGCAGCTTCTGTGCAATCTGGCCGTAACCGGTGTCGGCAGCGGTGACGAACGCGGCGCCATGCTGCAGCATGCAGTCGGTGAATCCGCCGGTAGACGCGCCGATATCGATACAGGTGCGCCCGGCGAGTTCAATATGCCAGCGGCTGAGTGCGGCCTCAAGCTTCAGGCCGCCGCGGCTCACGTAGCGTTGGTCGTCGCCCAGCAGTCGAATCTCCGCATGTTCGTTCACGGCAGCGCCGGGCTTTTCGATCTTCTGTCCGTCCACCAGCACGCGCCCGGCCAGCAGCAGGGCCTGGGCCCGCTCGCGCGAGGGCACCAGGC
>CAYQYM010000109.1:0-7735 GCA_964421715.1 uncultured Acidipila sp. | reverse complement strand
GTTCGGATAGATCTGGCAAGGATTCTTTCTTCTCTTTCTTTCCGATTGTTTTTTTTTGAGTTCTGGACTTTCTTCTTTTCCCGCTTTATTTTCTCGGCTCGATGCCGCGAACCGCCATCCAGCGGCGCGTGCAATTGATGATGCGGCGCGTTTTCTTTTCCGGCATGCCGTAGGCGAGGGCCGAGCCCAAAATGAAGGAGTCGCCAAAGCCCTTGAGGGTTTCATGCGCCACCAGTTTCTCGAGGGCCTGCATTTTCCTCGGCACGTCGTCCAGCACGTCCAGGGCAATCAGCACGGCGCGGCAGGAGACGTCGCGTCCATCTGCCAGGCACACGAAGCGGTAGTGACCTTCGGCGCGCAGGCCGGTGGCGCGCTGCGTAAGGAATTCAGCATGGAAGCGATTGGCCTGTATATAGGCGCGGCGCGCGAGCTCTGCCCCGCTGAGCCCCTGGGGAAAGCCGAGGTAGTTCTCGATGCGCGAGCTGCTGCCAGCCTGGCCGCCGGGCGCCTCGGGTTCGATGATGAGCGTCTTTAGCCCTTCTGACGCGCCATAGACGGCGGCAGCAAGCCCGGCGGGCCCGGCGCCGACGATGGCCACGTCGTAAAAATCGCGCTCGGCCTGCGTCCGCAGCCCGATGCGCCGGGCCAGCTCCGTCTGGTCCGGCTGCAGCAGCACGGTGCCATCGCTGAAGACCACGGCCGGCAGCTTGGAGCGTTCGATCTTGTGCAGCTCCATGAGCTGGACCGCTTCGTCGCTATGCTCCGGATCCAGCCAGAGGTACGGCACCTGGTTCTTGGAGAGGAAGTCGCGCACCTGGTGGTCGCGCAAAGACCATCGCGGACCGATGACGCGCAGGCTCTCATCGCGCGGGCGGTAGCCTTCGGCCCAGTTCTCCAGCAGGTCGTCAAGGATGGGGTAGAGTTTTTCTTCCGGCGGGTCCCACGGCTTGGTCAGGTAATAGTTGATCTTGGCGGTATTGATGGCCTTGATAGCCGCCTCGGTATCCGCATAGGCGGTCAGCAGGGCGCGCTTGGCATCGGGGTAAAGGCGCTGCGCTCTCTCCAGGAAATCGACGCCGCTCATGCCCGGCATGCGCTGGTCGGAAAGAAACAGCGCGACTGCGTCACCGCGTTGCCTGAGCTGTTCGCAGGTGTCGAGCGCGGCCTGGCCGGAGCCGGCGCGCAGAATGCGGTAGCGCTCGCCATACTGCCGCCTCAGGTCCTGAATCACGGCTTCCAGCACGCTGATGTCGTCGTCTACGGCAAAGATGACTGGCTTTGGCATACGCTCTCAGTGTAGTGATGCTGGCTCTCAAGATGCCGGGCACCTGCCAAAGGGCTCATGTTCCTACTGTGCAACCTTCGTGTTACGTAAGGCATTTTCCTGTTGCAATCGTTTCGGTCTCCGCTACGCTAATGTCAACGAAAACAGTAACAGTTGCACAGGATGTACTCTTCGCTCCGGCAGGGGACCGGTTTATCTCTCCGGTTGGCCCCGGCGGTCTCCGGTCCGCCTCCGGCGTTCCCCGCGCGAGCATTTGGCTGGATCTGACTTGGGTCTCTCGATTCGTCACTGTATGAATCGCGGACACATGGGTACGAAGGAACTTCCGCGGCCGATAAGGAGGTTGCGGAGAAGCTGCCCTGCAGAACAGGGCGGGACAGGCCTCGCGTGTGCGCATCTCTCATGGATACGCCGCAAACAGCCTGGCGCATCAGCAGGTGAGTGACAAAGGAACGAGGGACGCAAGAACGCCATGAACAAGATCATTCTGGCTGACAACCAGGCAATCTTTCGCGCAGGCACCGCAAAGATTCTCGCTATGGAAGACGACTTCCGGATCATCGCGCAGTGCCCCGATCTGGAGCGGCTGCACCAGTCGCTCGAGACCTTTCGCGGCTGCATCGTGCTGTTCGCCTCAGCGCTGCGGCCTGATCTGAATTTCCTGATGGACCGGCTGCGCAAGGCCGGCAGCCGCGGCGTTGCCATCGCCGAGCACGGGGAGGCCCCGGCGCAGTTTGCTGCGGCCGGCGTGCAGGGCCTGATCTACCGCAGCGTCTCAGGGCCGGCGCTGATTGACTGCATGCGGCGGGTCTCCGCCGGTGAGCAGTGGGTGCAGACAACGCCGGGAACCGTAGAGGTGCAGGATGAGGATCTGGTCGGCGCGCGCGTGCGCGACCGGCTGACCCCCAAGGAGATGAAGATCGTCGCATTGATTGTGCAGGGCTGCAAGAACAAAGAAATTGCCATGCGGCTGGGCACGACCGAGCAGGTCATCAAGAATTACCTGCGCAGCGTCTACGACAAGACCGGCGTGTCAGACCGGCTGGAGCTCGCGCTTTTCACCATCCACCACCGCATCCTGGCCGAGGCCGCTGCAGCCGCCGGCAACCTGATGATGCAGAACTGAGAGCGAGGCCGGCTGGCGCGGAGGGACAGCAACGCCCAGGCTGGGCGCCTGCCTCCGCGAGAGCCGCTGCTGTTCGCGGCCCCCGACGGGCTCTAGCTTGCCCGGCTGCCTAGGTTGGACTGGGTGTTCAGCAGCGCCTCCACCACCTGCACCAGCTCCCGCGGGTCCGCAGGCTTTTCAAGATAGATATCCGCCAGCGGCTCCACCGACCGGAACGCCTCGGAAACGAAACCGGAGACCACCACCACCGGAACATGGCGGCTGCGCTTGGCTGCGGCCACAACTGCCTGCCCGCGCTCCTGCCCAAAGTGCCAGTCCGTCACGACCGCATCGTAAGTCTGCTCCGGTGCCGGGTCTGGTACGGAGCTGCCCGATTCCAGCGCCCGGATTGCCTCCTCGACCGTAAGAAAGGCCGTGACCCTATGCCCGGCCTGCTCGAGAATGGCCCGCTTCAGAGCAAGTGTGGACGGGTCGTCATCCACGCAGAGAATGTGCGCCAAGGCCTTTGCTCCTTCGCCAGTTGGCAGCTATCTTCGGCTTCGCTCTGGCCTTGTGTCAACCGGTCCCCGGGGTTTGCCTATGTTGCTGTAATCCGAGGCATACCGGGGAACTTACAGTCGCTCGGCGACGGACTTGGCCTGCGTGAACAGGTAAAGGTAATCCGGCCCGCCGGCCTTAGAATCCGTGCCGGACATGTTGAAGCCACCAAAGGGATGCGCCCCGACCATCGCGCCGGTGCACTTGCGATTGAAGTACAGATTGCCGACGTGGTACTCGCGCCGCGCGCGGTCCAGCTTCTCGCGGTCCGTCGAGTAAACCGCGCCCGTCAGACCGTACTCGGTGTTGTTGGCGATCGCAAGCGCGTGGCCGTAGTCGCGTGCCTTTAGGATGGCCAGCACCGGGCCAAATATCTCCTCCTGCGCAATACGAGCCTCCGGCGCGACGTCGGCAAAGACCGTCGGCTCGATATAGTAGCCCTTCTCCACGGTCTCAACCGCGCTGCCTCCGGCCACCAGCCGGCCTTCGCGCTTGCCTATTTCGATGTAGCCGAGGATGGACTCCATCGCGGCCGCATTGACCACCGGGCCCATTGCACAGTTCTGTACCGGGTCACCGACCTGGATCTGAGCCACGCGCTCACGCACCCGCTCGACGAACACATCGTACACGGGCGCCTCAACGATCGCGCGCGAGCAGGCCGAACACTTCTGGCCGTTGAAGCCGAAGGCCGAGGCCACAACGCCCTCGACAGCCGCGTCCAGGTCCGCATCGGCGCTGACTATGATCGAGTCCTTGCCCCCCATCTCAAGGATGGTGCGCTTGATCCAGATCTGGCCCTTCTGCGTGCGGGCGGCGCGCTCCTGAATGTCGAGACCCACCTGCTTAGAGCCGGTGAAGGCGATGAAGCGCGTCTTCGGGTGCTGCACGATGGCGTTGCCAAAGGTAGAGCCGGAGCCAGGGCAGAAGTTGACAACGCCAGGTGGCAGTCCGCACTCCTCGAGCACATCGACAAAGCGCGCCGCAATGGTGGGCGAATCGCTCGAAGGCTTGAGGATAACGGTGTTGCCGGAGACAATAGCTGCTGCCGTCATCCCCGCCATGATGGCAAAGGGGAAGTTCCACGGCGGAATCACCGCGCCCACACCGAGCGGAATGTAAAGCAGCTCATTGCGTTCACCGGGATACTGGATGGGCGTCGTGACAGCAGCCAGGCGCAGCGCCTCGCGCGCATAAAACTCGAGGAAGTCGATCGTCTCGGCCACATCCGCATCGGCCTCCGCCCAGTTCTTGCCTACCTCGTAAACCAGCCATGCGCAAAACTCGAATTTGCGCTCACGGATGAGCCCGGCTGCGTGCAGCAGCAGTGAGGCACGCTCCTCAGGCGCAGCATACTGCCAGGTCTCATAGGCGCGCAGCGCAGCCTGCATGGCCAGCTCGGCATGTTCGGCGCCAGCCTTCTGGTGGATGCCGACCACCTGGCTTGGGCGCGCCGGATTGCGCGACTCAATCTTGCCCGATGTGCGCAGCCGCTCGCCGCCAATCACGAGCTCGTATTCATGACCCAGCATGTCACCGACGCGCGTGAGCGCCTCGCGCATGGCGGCGGCATTGGCGTGGTCGTGGAAACTGGTGAAAGGCTCATTGACAAAGACGCCTTTGGGCGAGCGCGGCAGGATGATGGTGGATATCTGGGCAGTGGCCATAACAGGCTAGTTTACTCCAGAAGCGCACCCGGACCTCGGACTCGATGCAACGGCGAATGCCTACCCGGATTTTGCGGCTAATCTGACACGACGAGCGCAGCTCCTGGCAAACTATATCCAGGCAGTTGTACTGGTGAGCGCGGTTTCCATGGTCAGCAGGAGCCTGCACGGCCAGTTACGATCGGCAGAGCTCATACCTCGTCACCGGTCGCCGCGAGCAGGACTTTGTATCCGACAAACGCAATTTCTGCGCTCGACGGATCTAAGACTGTCTGGGACTGTCTGGGACTGTCTGGGCCATGGCAGCTCCGTCTTTGGAATTCGGGCGCCTCGCTCACCTTTCGGACGAGTGCTACAACTGTCTGCTGTCAGCGGTAGCGCCGCCACTGGCGGCGTTTTAGGATGCATAGAGGCGACCGCCGCGTTGGCGGTCTACCTTGATCTACGCCGCCCTCAACGGCATTCTTGGAGCCCCCTGTTCCAGGTGTAACCTTTCAACCGATGGCAAGTCCCCACTCACAGCCAGCCCTGAGCAGTCCTCGCGCCCGGAATGATCGCTTTCGGGGGTTGCCGGCTGGCAGCCTGCATTGACCCTCTGAAAACGGCGGTGCTAGCCTCGAACGTTGGCTACTTCACTCCTCGCGAAAAGGAACCACCGTGTCCACCTCTGCCCTGCCCGCCCTGCGCAAGACTCCGCTGAATGCCATGCATCGCCGCATGGGAGCCAAGATGGTTGACTTCGGCGGGTGGGACATGCCGGTCGAGTACTCCGGGCTGATTGCCGAGCATATGGCCGTGCGCACGGGCGTGGGCTTGTTCGACGTCAGCCACATGGGCGATATTCAGCTTCGCGGCCCCGAGTCGCTCGCCGCCGTGCAGCACATCACTATGAACGACGCCTCGAAGCTGGCCCAGGGCCAGGCGCACTACTCGGCGATGCTTTACCCGCAGGGCACCGTGGTCGATGACGTCATCGTGCACAAGCTCTCAGAGAACGATTACCTGCTGGTCATCAACGCCGGCACGCGAGAGAAGGATTACGGGTGGGTGCGCGACAACGCGCGCCGCTTCCACTGCCATGTCAGTAATTACAGCGACTACTACACGCAGCTTGCCATCCAGGGGCCGCGTGCCGCAGAGACGCTCCAGAAGCTGACCTCGCTCGACCTCTCCGCGATCAAGAACTACTGGTTTGCCTGGGGCACGGTCTGCGGTCTGCCAAACACGCTGGTTGCCCGCACCGGCTACACGGGCGAGGATGGTTTTGAGATCTACGTGCCGTCAGATGAGGCAACCAGCGAGCGCGTTTGGACAGAGGTTCTCGAAGCGGGCCGGGAGTTCGGCATTGTGCCTTGCGGGCTCGGCGCGCGCAACACACTGCGGCTAGAGTCGGGCATGTCGCTCTATGGCCATGAAATTTCAGAGAGCATCAACGTGCTTGAGGCGGGCCTCGATCGCTTCTGCAAGCTAGAAAAGGGCAGCTTTATCGGCTCAGACGCGCTCATGGCTGTAAGGGAAGCGGGCGGCCCGGAGCGCAGGCTGGTTGGGCTGGAGATGATTGAGCGCGGCATTGCCCGCGATGGCTACAGGGTGTTCAGCACAGATGGCCAGCCGATCGGCCACGTCACCAGCGGCTCTCCCTCACCCTTCCTCAAGAAAAACATTGCGCTCGCGTTTGTGCCGCGCCAGTTTGCGGAGCCGGGCGGCGAAGTCGCCGTCGAGATTCGCGGCAACCTGGTCAAGGCGCGCGTCGGCTCAACCGTCTTCTATCGCAGGCCAAAGAAGTAACGGCGCTTTTTGCTGGAGGAGGGAGCAGGCCCGGAGACAGATTGTTCTGCTCCGGGCTTTGCTGCTGTTTCTTGCCCAGTGTCCCGGCGCGGCGGGAGATGCCGCTACGCCAGCTCGTAACCGGCAAAGAAGTAGGCAATCTCGAACTGCGCCGTCTCCTCGGCGTCTGAACCGTGAACGGCGTTCTCCTCGATCGAGCCCGCAAATTTCTTGCGAAGGGTGCCCTCTTCGGCGTTGGCCGGGTTGGTCGCGCCCATCAGTTTGCGCAGGTCTGCAATGGCATTCTCCTTCTCAAGCACCATCGGAAAGATGGGCCCTGAAGACATGAAATCGGTGAGCGAACCGAAGAAGGGACGCGCGCTGTGTACATGATAAAAGCCCTCGGCCTGCGCCTTGGAGATGGAGAGCTTCTTGATGGCGACGATTTTGAAACCGGCCTTCTCAATCTCGGCCAGGATGGCCCCGGCATAGCCCTTGCGAACTGCGTCTGGCTTAATGATGCTGAAGGTGCGTTGGGACACCCGTATCTCCTTGTAGCTCCCGTGGAATGGCATGTGCGCGTCCAGAGGGATAGCTTTCAAATAATCAGTGTTGCCACTAGTTTATGCCAAGCTCAGGCAGCGCGCCTGCGGGCGGACGGCGCTGCCTGCCGCAGCAGCTCCATCAGGCAGTAGGCCCGCTCCAGTTGCCCGTGGACCAGCAGCGCCTGTCGGCGGCGGTGGCCGGGGTCGTCGAGCAGCGGCAGCAGGCGTTCGTCAAACGCCGCGCCCCGCAGCAGGTCGCGGATGGTGGCCTCAATCGAGAGTCGGAAACGCAGGCTCACGCGCAATGGTTCAGCGGGGAAGAAGGAGTTCAAGTTTTTACCTCAGGCGCCGATACTATCGTCGATGCTACCGAAGTCCGCCTTCCTGCTCCAGGGTACGAAGGCGAAGGGAAGCCGCGCAAAGGTAAGCAGGTGTCCGAATTTCAGGCATTGCCCGCCGGGCAAAGATGCGTTTTGCCTCCCCCACTGGCCAGTCGTCCGGCAGGGTGCATGTACGTCCGTTTGCAGGGCCTTGCTGGTCACTTGAGTTCGGTGGCAGAGACGCCCTTCCAGGGTGCATCGTCTAAGCCGGGCCACTGGTCTAAGCTGAGATCAGACTTCAAAACACCTGACCATCTTCTGACTTGAGTGAGGCCGCGCACATTCCGACAATCCCTCCTGAACTGCCTGAGGCGAACTGGTCGCGGCTCCAGGTCGGAGCCGGCGCCGATCTGGCCCAGGTAAGTGGGCAGGCCGGACCGGCCACGCCAGGCACGATGCGCCATCGCGGCCTGCTGCCGCTGCTTGGC
>CAYQYM010000108.1:0-7743 GCA_964421715.1 uncultured Acidipila sp. | reverse complement strand
CATATAGGTCGCGCCGGAGCAGATCTTCAACGATCTGCTGCCCGGCGGAGAGATAGAGCTCGAGGCCAACCTTGACCCAACGAATTGATCCCTCGAGACGGCTGGCAAGGGCGAGCGCCGGGGCTGCGGCAGGAAAGTCGAGCGCCAGGATGAGACGGTCAGCCGGGTCTGTCGCCGTTGAACCGGGGCTGCTCGCCATGCTTAGGTCTCTGCGCTATCGAGCCGGGGTGAGCGGGTAGCTGAGCTGGGCCAGGTCGCCGTTCGTCTGGATGAGTTCAAGGCGCACGGGCGCTGTGCCGCGTGCGCGGAAGCCTAGGAAGCGGGCGGCTGCCAGCGAGAGGTCGACCACGCGGTCTTCGGGCACGGGGCCGCGGTCGTTCACGCGGACGACGACCGACTTGTGGTTGCGCAGGTTCGTAACCCGGACCAGCGATCCGAGCGGCAGGCTGCGGTGAGCACACGTCAGCCCGTTCATGTCGTAGTCTTCGCCGCTGGCGGTCGGGTGGCCCTGCAGGTACTTGCCATACCAGGACGCGCGGCCGACCTGATACCAGTGGTGATGCGGCTGGGTAGCAGGCACGGTCTTCTGTGCCGGGCCGGACGGCGAGGCCGAGGGTGCGCTTACCAGGCCGAGGCTGAGGATTAAGCCTAGAGCGGCGTAGGTGGAAAGACGTCTGGTGCGAGTCTTGAAGATTGCGATAGCGGTCATGGCCCTCCTATAGTAAGTCTAGCCACCTTGAACGGGCTAAGTCAAACAATCAAGACTGCTTATTTCTCATTTCCCCTTGCGCCATGCTGCTGCCTGCATTAGGCACTCGGCACGAGCGGCAAAACGGCTAAGATGTGCGCATGGAGCAAAGCGCTGCCACGGGACCTCGGATCGCCGCGGAAGAGCCACGGCTGGCGGCCCTGACCATCGCCGGGTTCGACCCTTCCAGCGGTGCCGGGGCCACGGCAGACCTCAAGGTCTTTGCCGCTCACGGCATCTACGGCCTGGCCTGCCTCACGGCGCTCACAGTCCAGTCCACGCTGGGCGTACGGCAGGTGCATGCGGTGGCTCCGGCCCTTGTGCGGGAGACGCTGGAATGCCTGGCGGCGGACATCCGGATGGAGGGCGTCAAGCTCGGCATGCTGGCCAGCTCCGGGATCGTTCGGGAGGTGGCGAAGTTCCTTGCCCGGCTGGGTCTGCCGCGCGACCGCGTGGTGCTGGACCCGGTGCTGCGGTCGAGTTCAGGAGCGGTTCTGCTGGAGCCCGATGCCCTGGAACAGCTTCGTGCTGAGTTGCTGCCCCATGTTGGCTGGATCACTCCCAATCCTGATGAACTGGCCGCGCTTGCTGGCCCGGGGGCTGTGGAAGAGCAGGCGGAGACGCTCGCCTCTCTTGCGCCGGGTCTGAACGTGGCAGTCACACGGGGGGATGCCGAGCGGCCAGATGACTATATCTACCTGGGGGATGGAATCAGTGCGCACGGCAGAGGGGAGTGGCTGCGCGGCGAGAAGGTTCAGACCCATTCGACCCACGGAACCGGCTGCGCTTATTCGACGGCGCTCCTCTGCGCCCTTATGGAGTCCCCCGGCCCGGCGACTATCATCCCGGCAAAGCAGGCCAAGCGCTACGTAGAGGGCGCGCTCCGAGCCGCAAGGCCGCTCGGCCACGGCAAGGGCCCGATGGAACACTTCTGGGAATGGCAGCAATCTTGTGCGGGAGATTCGAGGGGCTGAAGCGCGAGGCTAGGAAGCGGATCGCGTGGCGTATGCAGCTTCATCAAGGGGGGATAACCATCCAGATGCCTTCATGCTCTGCTTTAGCTTTCACGCTTAAGCTGCAGGCATACTGTGGGGATATTTCGACGTTGCTCCGAAACGGCCAAGCCGTAGATAATGGCCCGATATGCGCCTCCTGCATGTGATTCATTCCCTGTCCCCCGCCGCGGGCGGACCGCCCGAGGGTCTGCGCAAGCTGCTGCCGCAGTACCGCGCGCTCGGCATCGAGCCTGAGGTCGTGAGCCAGGATGCGCCGGCGGACGACTTTCTTAAAACCGTTCCTGCCACAGTGCATGCGGTGGGACGGCCATCGAACGGCTATGGCTACTCCCCGGCGCTCGCGCACTGGCTCAAGGACAACGTGGCGAACTACGACCTGGCCGTGATCAACGGAGTGTGGCAGTATCACACCCACGCCGCGTGGAAGGCACTGCGCGGCCGGGTGCCATATGGCCTCTTTACCCATGGCATGCTGGATCCGTGGTTCAAGCGGAACTATCCGCTCAAGCACCTCAAAAAGACGCTTTACTGGAGACCGTTTCTCTACCCGACGCTGCGCGACGCCAAGGCCGTGTTCTTTACGACGGAAACGGAGATGCAGCTTGCGCCGGAGAGTTTCCGCCCGAATCGCTGGCACGGCGTGGTGGTTCCCTATGGAACAATCCAGCCGGAGGGCGATCCGGCGGCGCAGCGCGAGGCGTTTTACCGGCTATGCCCGGAGGCGCAGGGCCGGAGGTTGCTGTTGTTCCTGGGCCGGCTGCACGAGAAGAAAGGCTGCGACCTGCTGATCGAGGCCTTCGCCAAAGTAGCAAACAGCTTCCCGGATTTGGACCTGGTGATGGCCGGACCGGACCAGGTGGGACTTGAGGCCAGGCTGCGGCAGCAGGCGGCAGCCTCGGGCATCGGCGACCGGGTCCACTGGCCCGGAATGCTCTCGGGCGACACGAAGTGGGGTGCCTTCTACGCGAGCGAGGCGTTCGTGCTGCCTTCGCACCAGGAGAACTTCGGCATTGCTGTAGCGGAGGCGCTGGCCTGTGGCCGTCCGGTGCTGATCTCCAATCAGGTGAACATCTGGCAGGCAATTCTGGAAGACAAGGTGGGCCTGGTGGACGAGGACACGCTGGCCGGAACGCATCGCCTGCTCAGCAAATGGCTCGAAATGCGACCGGAGGAGCGGGCCGGCTACGCGGAGCGCTCATTGCCCAGCTTTACGCGGCGATTCTCAATGAAGCAGTGCGCGGCTGCCGTGGTGGCCACGCTCAAAGCCTGAGAGTGGTGCTTTACTCTTAGGATGGTTGCTGGCATACGGCAAAAGTCACGTTAAAACACAGAGAGGCAAATGCGGAAACCACTGATTGCTGCGAACTGGAAGATGTACAAGACGCCCGGGGAGGCGGAGGCGTTCATGGCGGCCTTCCTGCCGCTGGTTGCGGATCAGACCCGGGATGAGATTGCCATCTTCCCATCCGATACCTCGCTGGCATCCGTCATCGGCGCGGCAGCTGGAAGTGGCGTCTACGTGGGCGCGCAGAACATGCATTATGCCGAAGAAGGAGCGTTCACCGGCGAGACCTCGGCGCGGATGATCCGGGCGCTGGGGGCCACGCACGTGCTCATCGGCCACTCTGAGCGGCGGCAGTACTTCCACGAAACCGACGAGACGGTGAACCGGAAGCTGATGACGGCACTAAAGTACGAGCTCACGCCGGTGGTTTGCGTGGGCGAGGTGCTGGCCGAGCGCGAGGCGAACCAGACCGAAGACGTGCTGCGCCGGCAGACCTCGGTCGCGTTGAGCGGGCTCGCCCCCGAAGCCGCCGGCCCGCTCGTCATCGCGTATGAACCGGTCTGGGCGATTGGAACAGGGAAGACGGCGACGCCGGAGATCGCAGCCGAGGCGCACCTGATCATCCGCAGCGAGATTGCGCGAAGGCTCGGCCGCGAGGTGGCCGATCACGTGCGCATCCTTTATGGCGGCAGTGTGAAGCCGGACAACGCGTCGGCGCTGTTGAACCAGCCTGAGATTGACGGGGCGCTGGTGGGCGGCGCGAGCCTCGATCCGCAGTCATTTGCGAAGATTGTGAAGTACTGACGCGCACTGCGCCGGTCCGCGCTGCCCCTGGGCAGAGGGCTCCACAGGCGTGGAGCCCGCGTTATTCGTAGCGCAGGGCCTCCATTGGCTCGATGGCCGCGGCGCGCCGCGCCGGAGGCAGGCTGACGAGCAGCCCGGCAGCGAGCAGGCCCAGGCCGAGGGCCACGATCAGCGCCAGGTCGCGTTCCACCGCAATCGGGATGACAGCGCCGATGATGCGCTGTGCCGCGGCGGTCAGCAGCCATCCCGCACCGACACCGATGGCCAGCAGCAGAGCCACCCTGCGGGCTACGCCCTGGACCACGCGCAGCCGCGTCGCTCCAAGGGCCATGCGCACGCCGATGTCGCGGGTGCTGAGCTCGACCTCCTGGCTGATGAGCCCGTAGAGCCCGATCAGCGCAAGGATGACCGCCGATCCGGCAAAGATGCCGAAGAGCCAGCCTTCGAGCCGGCGCAGGATCATGCGCTGCGAGATGACCTCATCCATGGTCTGTGGCGCAACATAAGGAACCCTGGGATCGACCTCATGCATGGCCTCGCGAATTGCGCTGTAAACACTGGCCGGGTCACCATGCGTCCGCACGACGAGGAATCCGCTCTGCAGCAGGGCGCGAATCTCCGGCGTCATGCTCGCGGCCAGGTAGTCGGTCTCGGGCAGCGGCGGCGTGTCCACCCGCTGGCGAATATCCGACACCACGCCCACGATGACGGACTCGCCGGTTGCTGACTGGTCGAGGTGCGCTCCGACAGGGTTCAGTCCCGCGGGAATGAATCTGCGTACGAACGCCTCGTTCACGACGATTGGCGTCACCGTCAGGCCGGGCTTGTCCAGTGACTCGTTCAGCAGCCGGCCCTGCAACAGCTTTGCACCGATGGCGTGGAAGTACTCGGGAGAGAGGAAACGCCCTTCGGCAAGCATGACCTGATCCGGCGGATACGGAGGCTGCCCTTTGACATGCACCTCGGAGTTGGAGCCGTAGGACTTGATCGGCAGGATGTTGATATAGCCGGCATCGACGACACCAGGCAGGCGGCGTACCCGCTCGATGAGCGGCTGGTAGAAGCCTGTGAACTGATTACGGTTCTCCCATCGTCCCGGCGAGAGATCCGTCTCGAACGCGGCGACGTGCGCCGGGTCAAACCCGAACTGCTGATGGCGCGTGCGCAGAATGCCGGAGACAAGCAGACCCGAGACGATGACCAGCGCGAGGGAAAGCGCCACCTGGGTCACGATGAAGGCCGAGCGCACGCGATGCTGCGAGCGGCCGGTCCCCGCGCTGCCGCCGGACTTCAGCACCTGGTTCGGATCGGTGCGCGAGAGGCGCAGTGCGGGCGTCAGCGAGGCCAGCACCGTGCTGAAAGCGGAGATGCCAATGGCCATTGCCAGCACCGGCAGGTTCAGGTGCACGCTCGATCCGCGCTCGACCGCGGCAACAAGGAAGACGCGCAGCACGTTGAGCATGCCCCAGGCGACTGCGATTGCGGCGATCGATCCCAGGGTGGCCAGCAGCAGGCTCTCGGTCACAAGCTGGCGCACCAGCCGGGAGCGGCGCGCACCGATGGCTGCGCGCAGGGCGATCTCGCGCTCCCGCTTTACGCCGCGCGCCAGCAACAACCCGGCGAGGTTTACACAGCCGATTGCAAGCAGCGCCAGCACGGCAATCGAGAGGGTGCCGAGCGGGCCGCGAACGTCTGCATTGACTGCTTCGAGCAGGGTGGGTAGAGCGCCCTTGCGGCCGCCATCCGTGTCGGGATAGGACTTGCCGAGGCGCTCGAGCACCTGGTTCAGATCCGCCTGCGCCTGCTGGCGCGTCACGCCGGGCTTGAGCAGGCCCACCGTCTGCAGCCAGTGGTCGCCCCTTTCCGCAACGTATTGCTGAGGGGTGTGGAGCGGCGTGTAGATGGTGTTTTCCTGGCTCAACGGAAAGCGGAAGTCGGCGGGCATTACGCCGATGATGGTGTAGTTGGCTCCGTCCAGGTCAACCGTTCTGCCGATTACGCCGCGGTCACCGGAGAAGTTGCGCTGCCAGAGCTCGTAGCTGAGCACAGCCACGTTGTCGTGGCCCGGCTTGTCTTCTCCGGGGGCGAAGGTGCGGCCGAGGATGGGATCGACACCGAAGACGCGGAAGAAATCGGCAGTGGACTTGGTGGCGTGCAGCAGCACGGGGCCAGAGGGCGTCTGCAGGTTTACGGTGAAGTAGTTATTCCATGCGGCAAAAGCGGAAAACGTCGACAACTGTGAGCGGGTATCTTCGTAGCTCGGGTAGGAGAAGGGCTGATCGTAGCCGGAGCGTGAGCGCGTCTCCGGCATGACGATGCGGTCGGCATGGCGAAAGGGAAGCGGCTGAAACAGCACTGCGTAGAGCACGCTGAAGATGGTGCAGGCGGCGCCAACGCCAATGGCCAGCGCAAGCAGCGCCGTGATGCTGAAGCCTGGAGCGGAGCACAACTGGCGCAGCGCGTATCGAAGATCGGAGATGATGTCGCTCATCGGGTTCCTGTCCTGCTGCTCGTTTCGTTTATTCGTTGCGCAGCGCGACCAGCGGATCGACGCGGGCCGCGCGCTGGGCGGGGATAAGGCTGGCGACGGCGGCAACCAGGCCGATGCCCGCCAGTGCCGCGGCGTAGCTGATCGGGTCGTAGGGGTTGACGCCGTAGAGAATTGACCCGAGAGCGCGCGAGAGAAACAGTGTCAGTGGTGTGCCGAGCGCAAGCCCGGCCAGCACCAGCCACAGGCTTTCGCGAAGGATCAGGACAAGTATCTGCGCCGGTTCTGCGCCGACTGACATCCTCACGCCGATTTCCATCGTGCGCCGTGAGACGCGGTAGGAGATGGTGCCGTAGAGACCGGTGGCTACGAGCAGGGCGGCAAGCACGGCAAAGAATTCAGACAGCCGCGCGTAGACGACATAATTCGAAATGCGGTCGGCAAACTCCTGCTGCAGGGTGTTGGGACGCTGTAGCGGCAGGTTAGGATCTACGTTTTCTACTGCTCGACGAGCCTCGCCCAGCAAGGTGGCGGGGTCTCCACGCGTGCGCAGTATGTATTGCATGGTACCGATGGAGTCACTCTGCGTGTAGGACAGCCAGAGCATAGGAATCGCTGTCTCCTGCAGCCCGGTGTACTTGTGGTCCGCCACAACGCCGATGATCGTGGCCCGCCGCGTGTTGCTCGGGTCGCCCACCGTGTGACCGATCGGGTTCTGACCGGGGAGGTAGTGGTCAGCGAAGGTCTTGTTGATGATCGCGACCTTTTGGGAGGTTGCCGTGTCCGCCTCCGTGAACTCCCGGCCCTGCACTACGGGAATGCCGAGTGTGTGGAAGTAGTCGCTGCCAATAGTATTGCTGCGTACGCCTCTGTCCGACTTAGGGCTGGCCGGCATATGCCCGTCGACGTGAATGCCAAAGTTGTCGGACCACCCGGAGCCGGGGCGATTCTCGGCCACTGTGGCCGACTCGACACCCGGCAGCACGCGCAGCCGGTTCATCATCTCGTGAAGGAAGGCCAGCCCCTGGGCGAAAGACTGCGTCTTCTGCGGGGTGATGCCGAAAACAACCAGGCCGTGCATCCGCATTCCGGTCGGAGTGTTTTCAATGCTGCGCAGGGTGCGCACCAGCAGCATGCCGCCGGCGAGCAAGGCCGCGCAAAGCCCGATCTGCAGCACGGTGACGGCCTTGCCCACATGCAACCTCCGAGCGTCGTTGCCGGAGAGCGAGGAGGCGGTTCTCAGCACAAGCGTGCGGCCTGCCGAGGCCGCTATCCTGAGCGGAGCAAGTCCCAACAGACTGGCTGAGGCGAGCAGAATGGCCCGGGTAAAGAGCAGCCCCGTGTGATCGTGGGCGAGGCTGTGCAGCTCCTTACCCCAACCGGCCAACGCGCCGGCGGCAAA
>CAYQYM010000107.1:0-7748 GCA_964421715.1 uncultured Acidipila sp. | reverse complement strand
GGCGGCCAAATCATCCTGACGATGTGACGGGCGGGCTGCACGGACCCTCCTTGTACAGCGGCCGGTGTGTTTGCGGCCAGGCGCTCATCGTCAGTGCTTGGGCTCTACTCACCCACCCAGGATGGTGCGGCCGCGAACGCGCACATGCAGGTCGCCTCCTGGCCGTTGACAAACCTCGCCGGCGGCAGCAGAATCACCTTCAGCCCACTAGCCAGAAAGGTCCCCTTGCCTGCGCTTCTCGAAACCGATTTAGCCGGTCTGACCCTCTATGCGCGCGGCAAGGTGCGCGACCTCTACACGGTCGGAGAGCACCTGCTGCTGGTCGCCACAGACCGCATCTCGGCCTTCGACCACGTGCTGGGCTCTGGCATCCCGGGCAAAGGCAAGGTGCTCACCGGGCTATCGCTTTTCTGGTTCGACCTGTTGCGCCCCATCGTGCCGAACCACCTCGTCACGGCAGAGGTCGCTGCGTATCCACCGGGGCTGCAGCCTTATGCGGACGATCTGCGCGGCCGCTCCATGCTGGTGAAGCGAGCGCAGATGTTCCCGGTGGAGTGCGTCGTGCGCGGCTACCTGTCGGGCTCCGGATGGAAGGATTATCAGGCGACCGGCGCGGTCTGCGGCGTGCCGCTGCCTGCAGGCCTGCGCGAATCAGACAAGCTGCCGGAGCCGATCTTCACGCCGGCCAGCAAGAGCCTGCACGGTGAGCACGATGAAAACATCTCCTTTGAGGACGCAGAAAAGCGGGTGGGCAGTGCTGCCGCTGCACGCCTGCGCGCATTGAGCCTGGCCATATATCAGCGCGCGGCCCAGCACGCCGAGAGCTGCGGGCTGATCCTGGCGGACACAAAATTTGAATTCGGCATTACGGCCGAGGGCATCATCCTGGCCGACGAGGTGTTAACACCGGACAGCTCGCGCTATTGGCCGCGCGAAAAGTACCAGCCAGGAGGGCCGCAGCCATCGTTCGACAAGCAATATGTGCGGGATTACCTCGAAGAGATCCGCTGGGACAAGCAGGCTCCCGCCCCGTCACTGCCGCAGGAAGTGGTGGAGCGCACGCAGGCAAAGTACCTGGAGGCCTACCGGCTGCTGACCGGCCACGCGCTCGAACTCTGAGCCTGGCCCGGGACCCTTGCTGATGGCAGTCGTCGACTGGGTCATTCTTGCCGTGCTGGTGCTGGCGGTCTTTGGTGCGGCGCGGCGAGGATTCCTCGTGGAAGCTTTTTCGCTGGCAGGGATATTGGCAGGGCTGCTGCTGGCAAGCTGGAACTACAACCGACTGGCGCCCTGGTTTGCACCATGGACTCATCCACCGGGGCTGGCCTCCGCGGCAGCGTTCCTGCTGATCGCATTGGGAGTTATGGTTCTGGCCGGAATTCTTGGCAGAATTATCCGGTGGATGGTGCGGTCGGTTGGTTTAGGATGGGCAGACCGATTCCTCGGAGCGGTCTTTGGACTGGTGAAGGGCTGCATGGTACTGACGTTGGTCGCAATGGCCGTAACCGCATTCCTGCCGGGTGCGGACTGGCTGCGCAGCTCGATGCTGGCACCTTACTTTCTGCGTGCGGCGCGACAGACCGCAGTGGTGACGCCGGCAGATCTCGGCAGAAGAATCCGGCAGGGCGCTGATTATCTGCGCCAGGTGCGGCAGGAGTGGATCGATACCGGCGCACAGCCCGGGACAGGGCCCAGGCAGGATAAGCAGTAGAGACACAGAGCCGGGAGACTACCGGACGCTAGGAGAAAGACCGCCGTGAAACGAGAGTTGGACGAGCTAGTCGCGAGGATGTACGCCAGCGGTATCACCTACACTGAGGCTGTCCGCGAGTTCAAAAAGCGCTTTCTGCTGGAAGTGCTGGCGCAGCATCGCGGCAACCAGTGCAAGGCAGCAAAGTCGCTGGGCATGCACCGCAACACGCTCAGCCGGACCATTGCCGAGCTGGAGATAAATCCGGCGGAAGTCCGGCATGGCCTTAAGCGCCAGCCCCGTTCCGAACGTCCAGTACTTGAGGTGCGCCAAGGCGTGCGCTAACGTCCCGCCGCGGCCTGCTTTACTCTTGAAGGCAGGGCAGAAGGCCATTGCCCCTCAAGGCCAGGAAGGACCAGAACCCGATCCGTGACAGAATCCGCAACCCCCTCCACCTCCGCCGCGCAGGTTTACCTCGCGGAGGGATTCGCCTGGGACCAGCAGGGCGCATACCTTTTTGACATAGACGGAACGCTGCTTCGCAGCCGCGACCGGGTACACTATGACGCATTCTTCACCAGCGTCCGCGAGGTGCTCGGGCGCGACCTGGTGCTCGATGGTGTCACCCTGCACGGCAACACCGACCCCGGCATTCTGCGGGACGCCTTCCGCCTGGCCGAACTCGACGAGAGCGCCTGGCAGCCCAAGCTCAACCCTATCCTCGAGAACATGCGGGTCACCGTCGCTGCCCAGCGAGCCCGCATGCAGCTGGTCAAGATGCCTGGCGTAGACGAGGTGCTGGCACACCTCAAGGCTCGGGGCGCGGCGCTCGGGGTCGCCACCGGCAACCTCGCGGAGATCGGCTGGATCAAGGTGGAGACTGTGGGCCTGCGCCACTGGTTCACCTTCGGCGGCTTTAGCGACGACTACGACCGCCGGTCAGACATGATTGCGCACGCGCTGAAAGTTGCGCAGCAGCACGCCGGACCGGAGGCGACGGTCTGCGTTGTCGGCGACACCCCTTTCGATATTGAAGCGGCGCGCGCTAATTCCCTGCCCGTCATCGCCGTCGCCACCGGCAACTACACCTTTGACGAGCTGATGGAGGCAGGCCCTGAGGGTTGCGCCACCACGCTCAAAGCGCTGCTGCAGTATGGCTCCAAGGCTTAACCCGGCAAAGACGGCGATCCTTACCGCGATCCTTGCGGCGGCCGGGCTGGTCACGCTGATGGCCTCGGTCGCCCGCGCTGACTCGCCCGGTCCCACGCCGCAGCAGCGTGCGGAGGCGGCGCGCGCCTACCTGGCGGGTGCAAAGGCCCTGGACCGCAACGACCTGAACGCGGCGGAGCAGGACTTTGCGCGTGCCGCCGCGCTCGACAGCACCAACCGCGATTACACATTGTCCGTCGAGATCGCCCGCCAGCACCGGGCCACGCAGCTCATTCAGGAGGCAGACAAAGCCCGCCTGCTCGGGCAGCAGGACGCGTGGCGGCAGAAACTGGCCACGGCCGCGCTGCTGGACCCGAAGCACCCCATGCTGGCCCAGCACATGAACGAGCTGGCCGCGAATGCCGTGGAGGACGACCGCGAAGACCGCGTTTCTCTTGAGGACGCCGCACCGCCGGTACAGCTCACACCCCGCCCCGGGCGCCACAGCTTCCACCAGCACACGGATGCCAGGCAGCTCATCCGGCAGGTGCTGGACAAGTACGGCATCCAGCCTTCGTTTGATGCCTCCGTGCAATCGCAGACCGTACGGCTGGACGCCGACGACGTGGACTATGCGCAGGCGGCAGAGATGCTGCGGCTGGTGACGAACACCTTCATCGTTCCGCTGGACCCGGTGCGCGTGCTTGTTGCCCGCGACGACAAGGAGAACCGCGCCAGATATGAGCGGCAGGTGATGGAAACCGTCTACCTGCCGGGTCTGACAGCTACCGAGATGAACGACATGGGCAATATTGTCCGGAACGTCTTCGAGGCGCAGCAGGCCACCATTAACCCAGACCAGCACACCGTGACGGTGCGCGCGCCGCAGTCGCGGCTTCGTGCCCTGAACTCGGAACTCAAAGAGATGCTCGACGGTCGCAGCCAGGTGCAGATGGACGTGCGTCTCTACGAGATCGACCGCAGCCGCCTCACGAACATTGGCGTGCAGCTTCCGCAATCAACGACGGTCTTCAATGTTCCGTCAGAACTGAACAGCATCATCAAGCAGAACCAGGCGCTGGTGCAGCAGATCATCGCAAGCGGGCTGGCTGCGCCGGGCGACTACGCCGCCATCGCCGCGCTGCTCGTCGCCTCCGGCCAGGTCAGCAGTTCAATTCTGAACCAGCCGTTCGCCCTGTTTGGCGGCGGCCTTACGCTCAGCGGCTTAACGCTCGGCGCCGCCCGGGTAAACCTCGCGCTCAACCAGAGCGATACGCGGGCAATCGACAATGTTACGCTGCGCGTGCTGGACCAGGAGGAGGCGACGATCCGCAGCGGCGAACGCTACCCCATCATCACCTCGACCTATTCGAGCCTTACGCCGACCTCGCTCAGCATTCCCGGCATTTCCTCAGCCGGACTGTCGAGCACCCTGGCCGGACTCGGCATCAACGCGAGCGCATTACAGTCGTCGGCCAATCAGATCATCCCACAGGTGCAGTACCAGGATCTCGGCCTCACGCTCAAGGCGACGCCACGGATCCAGCGCGATCAGGACGTCACTCTCAAGATAGACTTCAAGCTCGACTCGCTGACCGGCCGAAGCCTGAATGGCAACCCTGTGCTGGCCAGCCGCGCCTACCAGGGCATCATCTCGCTGCATCCCGGAGACAGCGCGCTGGTGATCAGCAGCCTCTCGAAGCAGCAGAGCCGGGCTATCAGCGGCATCCCCGGGCTGAGCGAGCTGCCGGGCTTTCAGTCCACAACCAACCGCGAGTCCACCGTGGATACGACGAACCTGATCATGCTGATCACGCCTCATATCGTGCGCATCAGCCACCTGCATCCGGCCGGACAACTGGTGATGCTTCCGCAGCACCAGTAGCTTTCACTCCTGCGGCAGCCCGCCTGAGGGCGCGTACCTTGACCCGGCCAGCAGAATCGCCGCGCTCACAGCCAGCGTTACCAGCGTAGAGGCCAATCCTACGCGCAGCGAAGAAACATCCGAGATGCGCCCGATGATGTGCGGTGAAGTCGCGTCTCCAAACGCGTGAATGATAAAGAGATTCATTGCGATGGCGGTCGAGCGGATGGGGGCGGCGACCGAGTTTACAATGGCCGTATTCAACGGACCAGTGTTCAGGAAGAGGAAGAACTCAGCGAGCAGCGCACTCGCCACCAGCCATCGCACCGGCCCGAAGAACGCCGCCAGACCGAACGGAATCACCAGGACGGCGCTCAGCGCGGAGAGCCAGTAGAGCGCGCGATGGCTGCGCCTGAGCCACCGCTGGCCCAGCCATCCACCCACCACCGTGCCCAGCAAGCCGTCTACCACCGTGATGCCGCCCACCACCAGCCCGGCCCTGGCCACAGAGTAGCCGCCAAAGCGGACGAAGAACGTGGGCAGGAATGTTGAAATACCGCCCATTGCAAACACCAGCATTGCCATGCTGAAGGTTGCCGTCCAGTAAGCCGGGTTGCGGAGGAGTCCGCGCAGCGTGGCACGTTCTGCGGTCCTGGCCATGCGGTCTGCCGCGCCGCGCTCCGGCTCGCGCACAAAGAGCCACAGCCCTGCGGCGATGGCCATACCGGGCAGCGCGCAGATGTAGAAAGGCGTCCGCCAGCCGTAGCGCTGGCCCAGCACCCCGCCCAGCAGATAACCCAGCGCCGCCCCCACGGGAATGGTGGCGTAGAAGATGCTCAGGATGCGGTTCCGCTCCTGCTCAGGGTAATAGTCTGCAAGCATGGCCACGGCAAAGATGCTGAAGGTGGCCTCGCCTACACCGACGACCGCATGGCGTACCAGCAGCGCCGCATAGCTGTGTACGGTGGCCGTGAGCAGCGTCGCCGCGCTCCAAAGCAGCGCTCCGGCCACGATCAGCGGCTTGCGCCGCCAGCGGTCGCCCAGCCAGCCGGTGAGCGGGGCCACGAACATGTAGGTGAAGAAAAAAGCCGTGGTCAGCAGGCCGGCGCGCGCGTCGTTGATGTGGAACTCGCGCTGGATAAGCGGCTGCACGCCGGGCAGGATGTATCGGTCGATGAAGTTGAACAGGTTGAGGCTGGTGAGCAGGAACAGCGCGGCGGCTGCAGTGCGGACCGGCGAACGTGCTGCCGTGCCTGTCATTGCGATCGTTTACTTGCTGTCTACCTTGGGTCGCGGCCAGCGTGCCTCGACGATGGTCGAGATGCCGCCGCGCGGACGAAAGTCTCCGCGCACCACCGCCCATACCGGATCGCACGCCTTCACTACGTCTTCAAGAACGCGGTTGGCGATGTTCTCCTGGAAGATGCCGAGGCTGCGGTAGCAGAACAGGTATTCCTTGTAACTCTTGAGCTCAAGGCAGCGCTCGCGCGGCATGTAGCGCAGAGTGATCGTCCCGAAGTCCGGCAGGCCGGTCTTGGGACAGACCGAGGTGAACTCCGGATCGTCGATCAAAATCTCGTAGGCGGGAAACTGGTTCTGCCAGGTCTCGATCTCGGGAAAGTTAAAGTCGAGCCCGGCCTTCGCGTGCTCGTCCGTATAGCGCGGGGAGGTAGCCATGCCTGCATTGTAAACGCGTGCCGCGCCCTCGCCGCAAAGCGTGGAGCGGGGCGCGGAGTGAGTCACGCGCCGCGCATCCCGTGCCCTTTCCGCGGCACCTAAGGAACCTTGACAGGCCGCAGCCCATCAGCCGGAAAGAGCCCGGTGGGGCCCAACTCCGTGGGCGCCTGCGGCCGGCCCATTAACCGGATGAAGAAGCCGACCGTCTGGCTTGCGTAGTTGCGCGTGTTGTTGAAGGCGAGGTAGCCACCAATATACCAGCTCTCATTTACGCTGTAGGCCGCCTCTGAACGGAAGTCGTAGTTGCTGCCTACATTTGATGTGCTCGGATAAGAAGGATTGTTGCTCGCCACCTGCAGCGCGTTATCCAGCGGGAAGTAGGAGGAAGCATCCTCCTGGAAGGCCTGCGCTCCAAGCGCGGCCGCGATCCTGTAGTGGAAGTTCACGCCGTAGCGGCCCTCCCATGTAACAGGCGCGCTGGCCAGGAAGTAGGCCTGTGGGCTGAAGTAGCCGCCATGCCCATAGGTGAAGTAGCGCAGGTTGCGGCCATAGTGCATGCCAAAGAAGTTGCCGCCAATGGTCAGAGTCCCCAGGTCGGGTACGGCCAGCACGCGCCAGTAGGCGCCCGCATCGCCGTCTATGCGACTGTTGGTCTGAACGTGGTGACCGGTAATGTACTGGCCACCGCCGCTGAGGTAGTAACCAGACTTTGCATCGCCGCGCGCGTACTGCACCTGGCCGGCGTTGGCCACCACGCCGCCCCAGACGTTGCCGGTGTAGGTCGGGCCAGCGGAGCCTGGGTCGCGCAGGCCCGAGTAGGAGAGCTGCGTGTCCTTGATTGAGTCGCGCGTGAAGGTGAAGTTTACCGGGCCGGCTGCAGGCCTCCACCTGAAACGCCCAATCGCGTTCGAGACCAGGAAGCCGTATGGCGTGTATCCGGCGGCCACGCCAAAGTTTATGCCGGTGATCTGCACCTCGCCGCCGATGCCTGCTGCGTTCTGCTGCGCGGGAGCAGCGCCGACCGGCAGCGTACCCAGCCGGTTCGTGCTGGTGCCGTCAGCCAAGCCTGAGTCAAGGAATGCCGGTCGGCCGATGATGGTGACGCGCGCTGCTGAGCCCAGCATCGCAGAGCCCTCAAACGGCGCCTCGAAGGCAGTCATCTGGTCAAAGCCTTTCGCGCCGCTGCGATGGTTTATCTGGCCTGTGCCGCCGGTCCATGGGCTGTAGCCGCCCTCGATGCTGGCCAGTTCCATCTCCGCCTCCTGCCGGGCGTCGTGCCCGCGGACCATGCTGTTGGAGCGCGTGTAAGGGCCGCGCAGCGGAGGCAGGTTCTGCTGCATGAGTTGGTCGTCTGTGGCTCCGCCGCCC
>CAYQYM010000106.1:0-7766 GCA_964421715.1 uncultured Acidipila sp. | reverse complement strand
GTATAGGCCGGGCCCTGGCCGGCTGCGGGCAAATCGGGCGCCTCGGCCTGGGGCGGGGTCGTGTCCTCGGGCGGAGCGCTCTGGGGTCCCGTGGGGGAAGGCTGCTTGTTCACCTGCGTCAGCGGCTGGTCCGGCAGGGCGTCCTGCGCCGTTCCCTTGCCGGGCGCAACCGTGTTCTTCAGGTTGGAGAGATCGGACCCGCTGGCGGGCTGGGGAGCCGGGGCATCCGGCACGCTCTGCTGCTGTTGCTGCTGCTGCGCCCCACCCAGGAGGAAGAGCGCCAGTGCGCCTGCCAGGAATCCTTGCATCACCAAAACTTACCCCCGACGACCATCGTTCACGCCTGGCGCGTCTTTCCGGCCAGTGCGTGCATGCTTTGATGCACACCACTAATCTGGCGAAGTGACCCCGGCGAAGGATCAGACTACCAGAAGGCCGGCAGGAGACACTTTCCCGCCGCTCCGTCGTCTAACTGGCATGCGCACGCTCTTTATGACGCTCCTGGCCGGCGCTTTGTCAGCCGGCGCAGGCTCGGCCCCGCTGCTGGCGCAGGTGGCTCCTTCGCCCGACGCTCCGCCGGTCAGCACCGCACCGGATACCTCGCAGCAAGACGAGACCCAGCAGCCGGTCACGACGCTGAAGCTCAATGCAAACCTGGTCAGCATCTACTTCACCGTCCGGGACAAGCGCGGCGCCCTCATTCCCAATTTGTCGCAGAAAGACTGCTCCGTCTTCGAGGATAAGCAGCTGCAGCCTATTAAGAGCTTCACCACCGAGGCAGACCTTCCCCTCACACTGGGCATACTGCTGGATACCAGCGGCAGCCAGCAAAACGTGCTTCCCATGGAGCAGCAGGCCGGGTCGGCCTTTCTCAAGCGTATTCTCCGCGAGAAGGACGAGGCCTTTCTCATCTCCTTCGACGTCGACGTGAACCTGCTCGAGGACTACACCAGCAATCCCCGTCAGCTTGAAAAGGCCCTGAACAAGGCGGAGATCAACACGGCCGGCGGCAATGGTTCGGCGGGCGTGCCCGGCATCGGCCAGGGTCCGGTGCCCACACAGGGCGCACCCAGGGGCACGCTGCTCTATGATGCCGTCTACCTCGCCTCGAACGACAAGCTGCGCACCGAGACTGGCCGCAAGGCGCTCATCCTGCTTACGGATGGAGAGGACCAGGGCAGCAGGGAGAAGCTGGCAGGCGCGGTCGAGGCCGCGCAGAAGGCCAATGCCATCGTTTACGTGCTGCTCATTGCCGACCGCGGCTTCTATGGCGGCGGCATGATGGGCGGCCTGGGCTACACGGGCGACGCGGCCATGCGCAAGCTGGCCGAGGACACCGGCGGGCGCGTGATCGACGTGGGCAACAACGGTAAGAAAATGGAGGCTGCCTTCCAGCAGATCGAGCAGGAGCTGCGCACGCAGTACCTGGTCTCCTACAAACCCACGAACGACAGGTTGGACGGCAGCTACCGCAAAACCGATGTGTTCTGTAACGGCGACAGGCTGAAGATCCAGGCACGCAAGGGCTACTATGCTCTGCCGCAGGAAGACAGCGGCCAGTAGCCGCAGGGCTGGCGGACGCAGTCTGCGCCGAAGGACCCCAGGTGGCGGTACGAGAACGGGGACCGAAGAGGCGGTCCGGTGCGGTCGGAGGCGGCGCTTTGATGCGGTCCCGGGTCGAGTATAGAGTCGAAGAACGGCGGTAGGCCGGCTCAGTAGTAGTCCGCGCAGCTCAGGTAGTAGCCACACCGGCCGCACACCAGCTTGCAGCGATGGCCGTAAAGCGGCTGCGAACAGTTTGGGCAGATGACGGAGTGATGCGGCAGGACTGCGCATTCGGCAGCATCGCGCCGCGGCGCATCGTCCTGCATCCGGATAGGGGCCTCCCTATTCTCCAAAGAGTGTCGGGCCCTTCTCTGCTGGAGCCGGGCGCGGCTTACGCGCCGTCACCGGGGCGCCTGCGGGTGCGGATAGGATGCCGAGCACCTCACGCAGCTCTGCCTGGAATTCAGCCCGAAGCTGCCGCAGCCGGGCCTCGGCGGAGGAGCCGCTGCCGGTGCCCTCGGGTTGTCCGGCACCGCGCGCCGCACCCTCGGCCATGGGTAGTTCCGGCTGCTTGCCGCGCGTGCGGGACTCGGCGGCAAAAGCCTGCCGTGCCCCGGGAATGGTGTATCCCTCTTCGTGCAGCAGCCGCTTGATGCGGAGCGCCACCTCCACGTCAGCCCGCCGATAGAGCCGCTGGCCCGTCCCACCTTTCCTGGGCTTGAGTTGCGGAAACTCCGTCTCCCAGAAGCGCAGCACGTAGGCCTCGACCTTGCAGAGCTTCGCCACTTCGCCGATGCGAAAGTAAAGCTTGTCGGGAATGAGGGAGCTGTCCGCTCCTCGCTGCGCTGCTTGCCTGGCCATCAAGAGGACCTGTGGGAACCAATACGGGAAAGTATAGGCCAGCGCCGTGCACAGCCGGCAAGAGAGTTTTTCTGTTCTGCAGGTACCTGGCCGGCTTCTTCCGTTACGCGTGCGGCCGCTCTTCTCCAGGCGGTACTCTTGACTTCCCGCTGCATACCGGCTAGGCTCCGCCCAAACAGCATTTACATTCTGGACCGGACGCAGTACTCTCTTTTCGCGAGCCCTGTCGTCTCTACGGGTGATCATCTCCGAGTGAAGACCGAAGCCTCGCTCTCTGCTGCAACACCGCGCAAGGCCGATGAGGAGGCCCGCCTGGCGTGGCTTGCGCTGGCACTGACGCCCGGCATGGGCCCGCGCCGCATCCTTCGTGCGGTGGAGCAGACCGGCTCAGCCCTGGCCGTTCTGCAGCAGCCGCTCACGGCGCTTGAGGCGCTGAACCTGCCCGCGCCTGCCGTGCAGTTCATCTCCAACGGAGAGGCCTCGCGGGCTGGCGAGAAGGAGTATGAGGGCCTGCAGAAGACCGGCGGCTCGTTCCTGCAGTACGAGGATGAGGAGTACCCGGAGCGGCTGCGCGAGATTTTTGATCCACCGCCGGTGCTCTGGATGCGCGGGGATTCGCGCCTGCTTGCGCGGCCTGCAATCGCCGTCGTCGGCACCCGCCACCCTACCGCCTACGGCTCGGGCATGGCGGAGATGCTCTCTCGGGACCTGGCCATGCGCGGGCTCGTTATCCTGAGTGGCATGGCACGTGGCGTGGACACCTTCGCGCACAAGGGTGCGCTCGCCGCGGGCAGACCCACCGTCGCTGTCTGGGGCACGGGCATCGATGTGGTCTACCCGAAAGAGAACAAGTCGCTCGCCGAACAGATCGTCGCGACCCACGGTGCCATCGTCTCCGAATATCCGCTCGGCACCTTCCCCGCCCCGCAGAACTTTCCTCGCCGCAACCGCATCCTCAGTGGCATGAGTGTTGGCGTGCTGGTAGTCGAGGCAGGCGAGCACAGCGGCACGCGCGTGACCGCGCGCTGCGCCCTGGAGCAGAACCGCGACGTGTACGCCGTGCCGGGCAACGTGACCACAAAGAACGCCTGGGGACCTAACACGCTGATTAAGCAAGGCGCGCGCCTCACGGCCACGTGGGAGGATGTGTGGGAAGATCTGCCCTCGCAGGTGCGCTTTGAACTGGAGGGCCTGGACGACTCTGCATCGCCGAAGCCGGGTGCTGCATCCTTATTCGAAGAGGTGCCGCTGCCGGAGGCCGAGGCGCGCGTGATGAGCGTTTTGCGGCACGATGAAACGATGCAGCTTGACGAAATTATGGAAAAGCTGGAGCCTGTGCTCAGTTCGTCGGAGATTTTCACTGCGCTCTTCGAGCTGGAACTTGCCGGCCGCGTGCGCTCACTTCCAGGCAAAAATTACGTCAAGACTTTTTGACAGCCCGCCTCTTCTGCCTCAGATTAGAACCGTTGGGCGGTTTGCCGCATCTGCTCCGTGTGTGGAGCAGCGGCCTGTCTTTGAAGGGAAACAATGAGCAAATCACTCGTGATCGTCGAGTCGCCGGCCAAGGCCAAGACGATCAACAAATACCTCGGCACTGACTTCGCCGTAGAAGCCTCGATCGGCCACATCAAGGACCTGCCAAAGAACAAGATCGGTGTCGACCTGGAAGACGGCTCCTTTGAGCCGGAGCTGATCGTCATCCCCGGCAAGGAGAAGATTGTGGACCGGCTGAAGAAGCTGGCCCAGAAGGCCGAGAACATCTACCTTGCGCCTGACCCGGACCGCGAAGGCGAGGCCATCGCCTGGCACCTGGAGCAGGAACTGCGTCCGGTTGCGAAGAAGAATGCCATCCATCGCATCACCTTCAACGAGATCACGCCCAAGGCCGTGAAGGCTGCCTTTGACCGCGCACGCCCTGTGGATGGGCACCTGGTCGACGCGCAGCAGACGCGGCGCGTGCTCGATCGCATCGTGGGTTACCAGATCTCGCCGCTGCTTTGGGACAAGGTGCGCCGCGGGCTCTCCGCCGGACGCGTGCAGACCGTGGCGCTGCGCCTGATCGTCGAGCGCGAACAGGAGATCAAGAACTTTCAGCCGGTTGAGTACTGGAACATCGACGCCCAGCTCGCGCCCGCCGCTGGCGGCATGGAGTTCAGCGCGCGCTTCACGGGCATTGATGGAAAGCGCGCCACCGTGGATACGGTGAGCGGCAACGCTGTTGCCGGGGAAGAAGAAGCGCGCACCATTGTGCGCAACGCCGGCGGCGGCAAGTGGTCCATTCGCTCTGTTGAGAAGAAGGAGCGCAGCCGCTCGGCCACGCCTCCCTTCACCACCAGCAAGCTGCAGCAGGACGCCTCCCGTCAGCTCGGCTTCAACGTCAAGCGCACCATGGGTGTCGCGCAGCGTCTCTATGAGGGTGTGGAGCTCGGGCCCGGCGGCACCGTCGGCCTCATTACGTACATGCGCACGGATTCCACCCGCGTATCGCCTGAAGCCATCACCCAGGTGCGCGAATTCATCGGCAAGCGGCTTGGCGCGCAGTACCTTCCCAAGCAGCCCAACGCCTACAGGAGTAAGAAGGATGCGCAGGATGCGCACGAGGCCATTCGCCCGTCCAACGTAGATCTGCACCCGGACGAGATTCGCAAGTACCTCAGCGAAGAGCAGTACAAGCTCTACAGGCTCATCTGGCAGCGCTTCGTCGCCTCGCAGATGGTGCCCGCTGTCTTCGATCAGACGACCGTCGAGATTCAGTCCCAGGCCGACCGCCGCTACGACTTCCGCGTCACCGGCTCCGTGCTCCGCTTTGACGGCTTTCTCAAAGTCTACGAAGAAGCAAAGGACGCGAAGGATGAAGACGACGAGGCGCTCAGGAACAAGCTGCCAGCGCTGGAGAACGGCGACGCGCTGAAGCTGGTCAAGGTAGACACCGAGCAGCACTTCACCTCGCCGCCGCCACGCTACAACGAGGCCTCGCTGGTTAAGGTACTTGAGGAGCGCGGCATTGGCCGCCCGTCTACCTACGCTTCTATCATCAACACGATTCAGGACCGCGAGTACGTCACCAAGGCGGGTGGCCGCAGCGGCCCGTTCATCCCGACCGAGATCGGCACCGTTGTCACCGACCTGCTGGTCCGCAATTTCCCCTACATTTTTGACACGCAGTACACTGCCAGGCTCGAAGAGGAACTGGACGACATCGAGGACGGCAAGGAGCGGTGGACCGACCTGCTGCAGGGCTTTTACAGCCACTTCGTCGGGGAGCTCGAGCACGCCGGCAAGCACATGGAAGATATCAAGCGGATGGAGAAGCCGACCGATGAGAAGTGCGACATCTGCGGCTCACCGCTGGTGCTCAAGTGGGGCAAGTTCGGCAGCTTTTACGCCTGCAGTGCCTATGACAAGAAGAAGAAGGGCAGCTGCACCTTCACCAAGGAGAACTTCGCCGCCAAGCCCAACCTGGCCGCTCCCGGCTCACCGGAGGCCGAGCAGGAAGAGGAGTATTGCGAGAACTGCGGCCGCGTGATGGTGCTGCGCAACGGCCCGTGGGGGCCGTTCATGGCCTGCCCCGGCTATAGCGAAGACCCGCCCTGCAAGACCGTGCGCCGCCTGAACCAGAAGCAGCAGCAGAAGCCGCCGCAGCCGCTTGACGAGAAGTGCCCCAGGTGCGGTGAGCAGCTCGTACTGCGCAACGGCCAGTACGGCGAGTTCGTCTCCTGCTCCGGCTACCCGAAGTGCAAATACATCAAGCAGAACACCATCGGGATGACCTGCCCTAAGTGCCACGAGGGTGAGATTGTGGAAAAGAAGGCAAGGCGCGGCAACCTGTTCTATGGCTGCTCCAACTACCCCAAGTGCGAGTTCACGGCAAACCACAAGCCCGTCGATGAGAAGTGCCCGGAGTGCGGCAGCCCTTATCTAGTGGAAAAGACGCTGAAGTCCGGCGTGTTTCTCGTCTGCCCGAACAACAGGAAACCCGCAGCCGGGGAAGAGGAATCTCCCAGGAAGCGGAAGAAGAAAGGCGAAGAGGAGAGCAGCATCGCCTGCACTTTTACCAGGCGCATCGGCGATGCTCCCGCGGCGAAGAGCGACGACGCGCAGCCGGCAGTCGGGAAGCCGACGGCAAAGACACACGGCCCGGTGGTCGAAGAGCAGCCTGTAGGCTGAACGCGTCCAGGCTCGGAGATGTAGGCAGCAGATGTAAGCGGGAGACCTAGCAGGAGATTTAGGAGACGAACCAGTGGAACAAGCCCTGGCAAGCAGCGCCGATGCAGAGTTGATTCTCAAGCTTTACGAGCTGCGCACTGAGCCCGTCATGCGCACGGCCCGCCGGTGGATGGTGGGCGAGTTCTGGCCCTCTTCGCCCCAGGATGTGTTCACCATCGCGAGCGACCCTACATCGCAGCACAACGCCTATTTCCGCCAGGTGCACAGCTATTGGGAGATGGCTGCGTCCTTCGTGCTCCACGGCGCGCTCAACGGCGAGCTCTTCCTGGACTGCAACACCGAAAGCCTTTATCTCTACGCGAAGTTCAAGCCGCTGCTCGGGGCCATCCGCGAGCGGCAGCCTGGCTTCATGCGGAAAACCGAGCAGCTCATCGAGAAGTATCCGTCTGCAAGGCAGCGCGTGGAGCAGATGGAGCAGGGCATCGCCGAGCGGCGGGCAGCCATAAAGCCTCCCGCGGGCACCTTCGGTCCCGATCCGGATTGAGCCCGGAGGCCGCAGCCGCATCGATGCGGAATAGTAGAATGAGAACTGTGAAGCAGATTCTTACCGAGGACGCCACTAACGGCGTCCTTTCGCCTGACAGGCCGCAAACCCGCACCCGGGTTGGATTCGTCAGCCTCGGCTGCCCTAAAAACCTCGTGGACAGCGAGGTGATGATGGGCTTGCTCAACCGCGCCGGGGCCGAGATCACCACCAGCGCTGAGGCCGCCGACGTGCTCGTCGTCAACACCTGCTCGTTCATCGACTCCGCCAGGCAGGAGTCAGTAGACACCATCCTCGAGATGGCGCGGCATAAGACACACGGCAGCGCGCAGAAGCTCATCGTGGCCGGCTGCCTTGTCGAGCGCTACCGCGACGAGATCCGGAAAAACATCCCGGAGGTGGATGCGGTCGTTGGCACCGGGGAACTGGAGGCTATTCTGGCTGCGGCCGGCATCGCCCCACCCGCGCCCGCTCCGGCCGCCGCATCTCCCTTTCCCATCCTCACGGGTCGGGTGGCAGCGCGTCACGAGGCCGGCCTGCACCAGGCGAAGGCCCCATTGGTCGGCGGAAGCAGTGCGGCCGAGGGGCGCCAGCTGCCGGGGACCCCTACCGCACCCCTCCACCCCGCCAGTCGCGCCACGCGCCAAGA